>JAFVCB010000036.1 GCA_017479555.1 Bacteroidaceae bacterium
GATTTGCTAAGAAGCATCTTCTGTCCTTTCTACTTTATATTAGTGCCTATACACCACGAGCGCAATCAGAAGAAGACTGACTGCGCTCGTGGTGTAAGATAGTCGAGGACGGATGAGGATGCCTTAACTATTGATGTTGATAAGGAATTCCGTGTTGTCTTTCGTGTCGTGCATCTGTTTGCGAAGGAAGTTGATGGCTTCATGTGGGTTCATGTTACCAAGGTATCCACGCAGGAAGTTCATGCGGTCGATAACCTCTTCGGGCAGCAACAGGTCGTCGCGCCGCGTACTGCTGGCTGTGAGGTTGATGGCAGGATAGATGCGCTTGTTGGCCAATGCGCGGTCGAGCTGTAGCTCCATGTTTCCCGTACCTTTGAATTCCTCAAAGATGACTTCGTCCATCTTCGAGCCAGTCTCGATGAGAGCCGTCGCGATGATGGTGAGCGAACCTCCTCCTTCAATGTTTCGGGCAGCTCCAAAGAAACGCTTCGGTTTTTGCAACGCATTGCTGTCTACACCGCCACTAAGCACCTTGCCGCTGCCTGGGGCGACGGTGTTGTAGGCGCGCGCTAAGCGGGTGATGCTATCGAGGAAGATGACCACGTCGTGTCCACATTCCACCATGCGCTTGGCCTTTTCGAGTACCAGTCCAGCTATCTTTACGTGGTGTGCGGCAGGTTCGTCAAAGGTGCTTGCGATGACCTCAGCGTTAACTGTACGCGCCATGTCGGTGACTTCTTCGGGGCGTTCGTCGATGAGAAGCATCATGATGTATGCCTCGGGGTGGTTCTTGGCTATGGCATTCGCTATGTCTTTCATCAGTAGCGTTTTACCCGTCTTGGGCTGCGCCACGATGAGTGCGCGCTGTCCTTTTCCGATTGGGGCAAATAGGTCTACGATGCGGCGCGAGAGACTTTCGCCAGGACTGCTGCACAAGGTGAATTTCTTGTCGGGAAATAGCGGTGTGAGGTGCTCGAAAGCGATGCGGTCGCGTATCTTCTCGGGTTCAAGCCCATTGATGGTATGAATGGTTTGCAGCGTGAAGTGTCGCTCGCTCTCACGAGGTACGCGCACTTGACAGTCGATGATGTCTCCCGTCTTCAAGCCCTGCGTGCGAATTTGGGCTGGAGCTACAAATACGTCGTCGGGCGACGAAAGATAGTTGTAGTCCGACGAGCGCAGAAAACCGCTGCCATCGGGCAAAATCTCGAGCACGCCATTGGTGCGCAGCGTGAGTTGCTGTGGGCGTGGAGCGGGTTGCTGACGGGTTGGGGCAGGAGTGGGGGCGACGGGTGCTGTCGCCTTTGGTGCGGGCTGTGGCGTAGGAGCTTGCGCTGCCTCCTTGTGGGCGTTCTGTACGGTAGGGTCGTCCTTGAAGCGACGGAATTTGGTGGTCTCCACGGGCGGTAGTACCATATCGTTAGGGTGAATATAAGGTACGTCGCGCAGGATAATCATGTCGCGCTGATTGAGCTTTTCGAGCAGCGTTTGCTGATTGCTGATTGCCACGTTGTCAGCCTGCGCCGTAGCTCTATCGCTGTTTGTCCTATTTGGTGCAGCCTCAACTGAGGAACTCTCGCGAGGTTCTTCAGAAAGCGTGTCAGCCTTAGTCGTAGCGGCTTTGCGCGTAGAACGCAGTTTTTCTGTCGTAGCAGAAACCTTATTCTCTTCGTTGGCTGGTGTGTTGAACAGAGAAGGCTGTGCCCCTTGTCTCTTTGGTTCATCCCCAGGTGTTGAGAGACGAGGCGCAGGTTCAGATAGCGCGGCTTCGGCAGCATAGCGTGCGGCTTCGAGTGCCCTGCGCTCCAGTTCTGCTTTAGAGGGGCGACCACGCTTGCGTTTTACGGTGACGAGAGCAGCGGCTTCTTCGTTCGCTTCTTGGAGCGTGCCGTCTTGCGATGCAGTGAAAAGATGGTCGGGCTGAGGCTTGCTGATGCGTGTGCGCCGTGGTTTGGGCGCGGTCTGCTCTACGGCAGCACGCGAGGCTTGACGATCTAAGATTTCATAAATAAGCGATTGCTTGTCAGCTGCAGGGCCAGCCTGAATATCAAGCGCGTTGGCTATGGGAAGCAGTTCCTCGAGGGGCATATTCTCGAGTGCTTCTTTGTTGAGTGTTTCCATTAAAGAATTTGGAGAGTGAAGGATAATGCTGTTTTTCTTTTACATGCTGTTTTGATGCCTGTTGTGTTGGTTCTGCTTGGTCTTGATGTCATCTCGTCTGTGTATGGAGCTGTTTAAATCATGTAGCGTATGTATATTTATGGAGCTACTGCCTATTTGCTCAGCTTAACATGCAGGAATGAACTTGACACAATGAATAGAACCGACTGGAGGTCATAAAAACATTGTTCCCCATTGCCGCATTTAGGATATTCCCACGTGATACACCGCAGTGTGCCTACAGTGTGTCAGAACGGCTGTGTCGTTGAAATCAAGTGTGTAAGGGTAGGGGATTGCAAAGGCTTTGGCGCTAAAGAAAACAAAGATGCCAAAAGCGAATTGCGGTGCAAAAATACGCTAAATTTGCTTTCTTGCAAGCATCTAAGGCGCTTTTTTGACGAATAAAAGGCCAGAGTGAGCCATTTTTGTACTACGATTTGCCACAAAGCCCGTGTGTTTCTTTGCTAAGTGGTGAAAAATGGTGTATTTCTTTTATTTATTGAGGTGCAAAAATTATCTTTGCGCGAAATTTATGAAACACAGTATATTGTATCACGCAGCGGGAAGCTGTGGATGTGCATGCTGTGCTTTCGACAACCGAAATAGCTTATTCCTTTTCATAGGGTTCTATTTTCGAGCATTATAGCAGACCTATCAAATCAAGAAGCACGATTATGTCAAAGAAGTTTACAGAGCGCACACGTCTTGATCTCTTCCAAGTGAATGAAGAGGTGCTGAAAGACTGGGATGCGCAAGATTTGTTTCATAAATCCATGAGCGAGCGCGAGGGTTGTCCTTCATACGTTTTCTACGAAGGTCCTCCCTCGGCCAATGGACATCCGGGGATACACCATGTCATGGCACGTACGATTAAAGACGTGTTTTGCCGCTACAAAACGATGAAAGGTTTTCAAGTGAAGCGCAAGGCAGGATGGGACACACATGGCCTGCCCGTGGAGCTTGGCGTGGAGAAAGAGCTGGGTATCACGAAGGAAGATATCGGACGCAGCATCAGTATCGAAGACTACAACAAGGCCTGTCGCACCAATGTGATGAAGTTCACAGAGGAATGGACAGAGCTGAGCCATCTCATGGGTTACTGGGTAGATATGGAGCATCCCTATATCACCTACGACAACGCTTATATCGAAACCCTTTGGTGGCTGTTGCGTCAGTTGTACGACAAGGGACTGCTCTATAAAGGTTATACTATTCAGCCCTACAGCCCCGCTGCAGGTACAGGACTTTCGAGTCACGAATTGAATTTGCCCGGTTGCTATCGTGAGGTAAAAGACACGACAGTGACTGCGCAGTTCCGTATCAAGAATCCATTGCCCGCCATGCAGGGTTGGGGTACGCCTGCCTTTATCGCTTGGACGACGACGCCTTGGACCTTGCCGTCCAACTGCGCCCTCTGTGTAGGTCCAAAGATTAAGTACGTGTGTGTACGCACCTACAACCCCTATAGCGGAGAGCCAGTAAGCGTCGTGATGGCTGAGGCACGTGTCAATGCCTACCTCAATGCCGAGGGAGCCAATAAACCGCTTGATAGTTATGAAAAAGGCGACAAGGTCATTCCCTACGAAGTTGTTGCATCGTGGACGGGAGAAGAACTTGTCGGTTTAGAATACGAGCAATTGATGCCTTGGGTCAACCCTGGTGAAGGTGCTTTCCGTGTGATACCCGGTGACTATGTGACCACTGAAGACGGTACAGGTATCGTGCATATAGCAGGTACATTTGGTGCTGACGACATGCAAGTGTCTCGTCAAAATGGTGTACCCGCCATGCTGCTTGTCAACAAAGCCGGAAAGCAAGTGCCAATGGTAGACCCACAAGGTCGCTTCTATCGTCTCGAAGACCTCGATGAAGAGTTTGTGGCTCAGCGAGTGGATAGCGAACGCTACGGTGTCTATGCAGGCCGCTATGTGAAGAACGCTTACGATGCTTCGTTGACCGACAAAGACGAAACGCTTGACATCAGTCTCTGTATGGATATGAAGGCGCGTGGACAGGCATTCCGCATAGAAAAGCATGTACACAGCTATCCCCATTGTTGGCGCACAGACAAACCCGTGTTGTACTATCCTCTCGACTCATGGTTTATTCGTAGTACCGCCGCCAAGGAGCGTATGCAGGAGCTCAACAAAACGATTCACTGGAAGCCCGAAAGCACAGGAACAGGACGTTTCGGCAAATGGCTTGAGAACCTCAACGATTGGAATTTGTCGCGTTCACGTTTCTGGGGTACACCACTACCTATATGGCGCAGCGAAAATGGTGAAGAGAAGTGCATAGGCTCTATCCACGAACTCTATGAAGAGATCGAGAAGAGTGTGGCAGCAGGATTGATGGATGAAAATCCGCTGCGTGCCGCAGGCTTTACGCCCGATGACTATTCCTCAGCAAACTATGCCAAGATAGACCTGCACCGTCCCTACGTAGATCGCATCGTGCTCTGCTCCTCCACAGGAGAGCCTATGCAGCGCGAAACAGACCTTATAGACGTTTGGTTCGACAGCGGTTCGATGCCCTATGCCCAACTGCACTATCCGTTTGAGAACAAAGAGATACTCGATAATGGTACGGTCTATCCCGCTGACTTCATAGCCGAGGGCGTGGATCAAACACGCGGCTGGTTCTTTACGCTACACGCCATTGCCACAATGGTGTTTGACAGCGTCGCCTTCAAGAACGTCATTAGTAATGGGCTGGTTCTCGACAAGAAGGGTGAAAAGATGTCGAAGCACTTAGGCAACACCGTTGACCCCTTTGCTGCCATACGCAAACACGGCACAGACCCGCTGCGTTGGTATATGATTACGAACTCCTCGCCATGGGACAACCTCAAATTCGACGAAGCAGGTGTGGAGGAAGTCGCACGTAGCTTCTTTGGCAAACTCTTCCAGACCTATTCGTTCCTTACGATGTATGCCAATGTGGATGGTTTCGATGGAAGTCAACCACAGGTGGCACACCACGAGCGCGCAGAGATAGACCGCTGGATAATCTCCGAACTCAATACGCTTATTCGCGAAGTTACCGCCGCCTACGATGCTTACGAGCCTACACGCGCAGGTCGTCTTATAGCCGCGTTTGTGGTTGACAATCTGAGCAACTGGTTCGTTCGTCTTAGCCGCAAACGCTATTGGGCAGGCGAGATGAACAGCGACAAACTTTCGGCCTATCAGACACTCTATACCTGTCTGCTTACTGTCAGCCGCTTGATGGCACCGATAGCACCTTTCTACGCCGATCGTCTCTACAAAGACTTAGTAGAAGGAACAGTGATGGACGCACCTGAGAGCGTTCACTTAGATCGCTTCCCCGAGCCCGATGAGACTTTGATTGACAAAGAACTGGAGCGTCGTATGCAGTTGGCTCAGCGCATCACTTCGATGGTGCTTGCCTTGAGAAAGAAAGAACGCGTCATCGTTCGCCAGCCACTGCGTCGTATCGCCATCCCCGCCAACGACGAAGCCCTCAAGCGCGACATTGAGGCTGTGACAAGACTGATACTCGACGAGGTCAATGTGAAAGCCTTAGAATTTGTTGAGACTGGTCTGCTCCAAAAGAGCGTCAAGTGCAACTTCCGCGTGATGGGTAAGAAATTTGGTAAGCTGATGAAGGCCGTAGCTGCTGCTGTCAGCACGATGACGCAAGAAGACATTGCGCAGCTCGAATCCAATGGTCGCTTTGAACTCACCGTGGAGGGAGAAACTATCACCATCGAGCGCGACGACGTGGAAATCGTCAGTCAAGACATTCCAGGCTGGAGCGTGGAGCATGATGGTACACTTACCGTTGCCCTCGACCTTACCATCGACGAGGAACTGCGTCAAGAGGCCTTAGCCCGCGAAGTGGTGAAGCGCATACAAACCTACCGTAAAGAATGCGGCTTTGAGATTACTGATAGGATAGACGTGGTATTCGAGGCTCAAGATGAACTGCAAGCCGCCGTCAACGCGCATCGTCAATACATCGCGTCACAAGTCTTAGCCGACACACTCGAATTTGGTACGCCCGAAGGTCTCGCTACATTTGAGTTTGATGGGTTTAGCGTCAAAACCGACGTGAAACGCAAAGGTTAATATACCATATATAATATGGTGTAATCTATTTACAAATACACTAATCCTTAATCCTAAAACAAAGATTCAGCTATGGCAGAAAAGACACGCTACAGCGACGAAGAGCTACAAGAATTCAAGGAACTCATTTTGCATAAGTTGGAATTGGCACAAGCCGATTACGAACAAATCATGGATACACTCACAGGTCGCAACACCAACGACGTATCCGATACTTCACCTACCTATAAAGCCCTTGAAGAAGGCTCACTCACGCAGTCCAAAGAGGAACTGACCAACATGGCTGCTCGCCAACAGAAATTTATTCAAGGTCTCAAGGCCGCTTTAGTACGTATAGAAAACAAGACGTACGGCGTTTGTCGCGTGACGGGGAAACTGATTCCCAAAGAGAGGCTTCGTGCCGTGCCTCATGCTACATTGAGCATCGAAGCCAAACAAATGCGCGACCACAAACGTTGATATAAGCACCGTTCTGTACGTGAAAAAGAAATCAATCATTGCCATTGTTGTCATTCTCTTGGTTATTCTCATAGACCAAGTAGTGAAATATACTGTGAAGACAGGCATGTTGCTCCACGAGCAAGTGTCTGTCACTTCATGGTTCAAAATCTTCTTTACCGAGAACCAAGGGATGGCTTTTGGTATGGACTTCGTGGGTACTATGTTGCTCACGTTGTTTCGTGTGGTAGCCATCGTGTTCTTTGTCATCTACCTTGCTCGGTTGGTGAAACGAGATGCCTCATTTCTTACCGTAGTTTGTCTATCGCTCATCATAGCTGGAGCTTTGGGAAACGTGATTGACAACTGTTTCTATGGTTTGATTTTCACAGAAAGCCCCGAGGCTTTTACTTTTGGGACACCAGCCCAACTTGTAGGCATCGGACAGGGCTATGGCTCTTTCCTGTCGGGCAAGGTGGTAGATATGTTCTACTTTCCCCTGTGGCAATGGCCTGAATGGATGCCGCTGATAGGAGGGCATACGTTTTTTAATGCTGTATTCAATGTAGCTGATGCGGCAATCACTTGTGGAGCAATAGTCTTGCTCGTATCCTATTATCTCAAGATGTGGCGCACGCCAAAGTCGAAGCAGTCCACGCCCGACACGCCTGAAAGCGCAGCATAACCTTTTGTGTTGTAGTCTGCACAAACTTCCCTCATTCATTCGTCATGCATCGCTTGTTTCTACACTTGGTCGCAGTGCTGTTGCTTATTGCTTGCAACAGCCGTCCCGATGGTGTGATGAGCCAAGGCAAGATGGAGGATGTGCTCTATGACTATCATATAGCACGTGCAGTGGTGCAGAGCCAAGGGACAGGCGAGGGCGAACGAGACATGACTTACGAGGAGGCCGTGTTTAGGAAGCACAATGTCACAGCCGATGAGTTTTATGCTTCATTGCGCTACTACGAGGCACACCCCAAAACGTTTGCCAATATCTATACCAATCTCGAAGAACGCTTTGGGCGCAATCAACTCGCCCAACAGCGCGACAAGAAAGATGCGCAAGATTCGCAGCAAGGCAATGACTTGTGGCCTGCTGCGCGTTTCTTTGTGCTGTCATCGCGCGAAGTCAACCGCCAGGAGTTCGATATTCCTGTACCTCAAATGGTACAGGCTGGCGATCGCTTCGAGTGGTCTTTTGACTTGCAATGGGTATATCCCGAAGGACGCAAGAACGGTACGGCACTCATCGTGCTTCACTACGACAACGACAGCACGGCAACCTTCTCCCAGCCTCTCTATGGCACGGGACATCAGACACTGATAGCATCCGTGTCGCATGTGCTTCCGAAACGCATCTCAGGATTTATCTACCAAGAATGTGCGTGGAACAAAAAGGCCTGCCTGCTGCTTGTCTCCAATGTGTCGTTGCGCCATATAGCCAAGTCACGCACACCATCTCCCGCTCCCATTCGCAGCGCATCCTCAGATACGCTCAAGAAGCCACAAACAGCTATGCAAGCCGACGACAGCATTCTTCCTTTGCCCGATACCTTGCCGCAACTACAGCCCGAACTACGCAAGGGGCGACGCATATCGAGAAGCGAAGGCGAGCGTCGTATTCTCGACAGCATACGTCGCGAGGAGCGTGGCCGCAGGCAGATGTTTAAGTAGTAGAGAGATTTCGATACCTCCACATAAAAACAAATCGGTCATTAGCATGAAGGCTTCAGCACTTGCTAATGACCGATTTGTATTAAGGTTTCGTACCACGGCACATCTTGTAGAAAAGTATAGCTGCCTGTGTCCTTATGAATGTGGCACACGATGGTTTGCATGCCATTTGAGACGAAGAGATACGCCGTTTTCAACACACTGTTGTAGGACGAAATCTGTGTGAAAACCTCTTGCGTGATAGGCACATGAGGTGCTTTATATTCCATCACAGCCAACGGTGTGCCGCCTACCTTATTATATAATACGGTGTCGCACCGTCGCTTAGCCCCACCCACATTGACCGTGACCTCATTGCCCATAAGAGCCGCAGGATAGTTGCGTGCCGAGATGAGAAAATGCACAAAGTGTTGGCGCACCCATTCCTCAGGGGTCAGTGCCACAAAACGATGGCGCAAGATGCACCATACCTCTTGTCGGTCGGTGTTCTGGCGAATGCGCAACGATGCGGGTGGAAGATGAAGTTTTGGAAACATACGTCCTGCTTTACAGAGCAAAGGTAATTCATTTTCGTCAATCGCTCTATGGCTTGCACCAAAAACTCATGTTCTGACCCGAGTGCAAAGGCGTTGAACTATTGAGCAAATCCATCCAGCGCGAAACTATGCCAAGTGTACGCATCTGCTAACATTTCGCCACAAAAATGCTGTTACGTCACGCGCAAGTTCGCAAAACCCGCGTGTTTCTTGTTCTTTTGCGCGTTTCAAGCCCAAAAATCTAACATACACGTTGCTCTCCTGCGTACAAAAACGTATTTTTGCGCTGAAACCGACATACACTACCCTAAAAATGAATAATCCTGTACGACTTATGAACCTCGCTGCCGACAATATTCGTGTGTTGGCAGCTTCCATGGTAGAAAAAGCGAAGAGTGGACATCCTGGCGGAGCCATGGGCGGCGCTGACTATTGCAATGCCCTCTATGCCGAAGCATTGGTGTTCGACCCCGACGACCCGCAGTGGAAGTGCCGCGACCGCTTCTATCTTGACCCAGGCCACATGTCGCCGATGCTCTATAGCGTATTGGCTCTTTCTGGCTTCTTCTCCATCGACGACCTGCGTGCTTTCAGACAGTGGGGTAGTATCACCCCCGGCCATCCCGAGCGCGATCTGCAGAGAGGCATAGAGAATACCAGCGGTCCCTTAGGCCAAGGCCATACCTATGCTGTGGGAGCGGCCATTGCTGCCAAGATGCTCTATGCGCGTACAGGCAATCCTGGATTTGAGCGCGAAAAGATTTATGCCTACATCAGCGATGGAGGTGTGCAAGAAGAAGTCTCGCAAGGCGCTGGCCGCTTAGCAGGACACCTTGGACTTAACAACCTCATCATGTTCTACGACTCCAACGACGTGCAGCTTTCCACAATGACCGCCGAAGTCATCAGCGAAGATACCGCACAGAAGTATCGCGCATGGAACTGGAACGTGATAGAAATTGATGGCAACGACATCGAACAGATACGTACCGCACTCGCTCAGGCGCAGGCCGAGACGCAGCGTCCCACCCTCATCATCGGCCACACCGTGATGGGTAAAGGTGCAAGGCGCGCCGACGGCTCGAGCTTCGAGAACCACCCCGGCACGCATGGCAGCCCTCTCGGTGCAGATGCCTATGTGCAGACCGTGCGCAACCTTGGTGGAGACCCCGACAATGGATTCGATGTGCGTCCCGAAGTTCAAGCCATTTACGAAGCTCGCAGAGAAGAATTGCGCAACATCGTCGCCGAGCGACGCGCTGAGGAGAATGCTTGGGCTGAGGCTCATCCCGAACTGGCGCAAGAACTCGAAGACTGGTTTGCAGGTCGCCTGCCCCAACTCCCATGGAACGAAGTGGAGCAGAAACCCAATCAGTCCACACGCCAAGGCTCTAAAGTCTGTCTGCAAATGCTCTCTAAGTATGTCAAGAACATGCTCGTCTCCTCTGCCGACCTTTGCAATAGCGACAAGACCGACGGTTTCCTTGCTCATTCCACCATCATACAGCGCGACGACTTCAGCGGCGGTTTCTTGCAGGCAGGCGTGAGCGAGCTGACCATGGCCTGTGTTTGTATTGGCGCTATGCTCCATGGTGGCATCGTTTCGGCCTGTGGCACATTCTTCGTTTTCAGCGACTACATGAAGCCCGCCATACGTATGGCTGCCCTGATGGAAGTGCCTATCAAATTTATCTGGACACACGATGCTTTCCGTGTAGGCGAAGACGGACCGACCCACGAGCCTGTGGAGCAAGAAGCACAAATACGTCTCATGGAGAAGCTCAAGAACCATAGCGGACGCGACAGCGTGCGTGTGTTCCGTCCCTGCGATGTGCATGCCACCACCGAGTGCTGGAAACAAGCGATGGAGAACACCGATACGCCCACCGCACTCATCTTCAGTCGTCAAAACATCCAAGACCTCCCGCACAACACCGACTATAGCGGTGTGGCACGTGGAGCCTATGCTGTCATTCCTGAAGACAATCCCGATGTAGTCCTCGTGGGCAGCGGTTCTGAGATTAGCACGTTAGCCGCTGCAGGCGAGTTGCTGCAGAAAGATGGCATACGCTATCGCGTTGTGTCATGTCCCAGCGAAGGCCTCTTCCGTCGGCAGCCTATTGAGTACCAAGAAGCACTCATTCCCAGCGATGTCAAAACCTTCGGCCTCACCAGCGGATTGCCCGTCAACCTCGTAGGCTTAGTAGGAAGCCACGGACGCATCTACGGTCTCGACTCCTTCGGATTCAGTGCGCCTTACACCGTACTTGATGAAAAGCTGGGATTCACAGGCGAACACATCTACCAAGAAATCAAAGACTACCTCAATGGAAAATAAGCAAGAAACCATAGCCATAGCCAGCGACCACGCTGGCTATGCCATGAAATCCTTTGTGAAACAATTCCTCTCCTCTGCAGGCTATCAAGTGCTTGACCTCGGTACGCACAGCGAAGAGAGCTGTGACTATTCTGACTACGGGCACGCCTTGGCCGAGGCGGTAGAACGTGGAGAGGTGAAACGTGGCGTAGGTATTTGTGGCAGCGGCGAAGGAATGGCTATGACCCTCAATAAGCACCAGGGCATACGTGCCGCACTGGTATGGGATGCGGAGATAGCACGTATGACACGCCTGCACAACGATGCCAACGTCCTCGTCTTGCCCGGCCGATACATCGACACGGCCACTGCCGAGACCTGCCTGCAAGCCTTTCTAACCACATCATTCGAGGGAGGAAGACACGTCAGACGCTTAGAAAAAATGCCGTTGCAAGCCACAAAAAAGCCTTAAAAGCCGAACAAAATACCCGCGAAAGCAAGAAAAAACCTAAAACATTTCGCGGCGTATGCTGAAAATCATATCTTTGCATCCGCTTTTGAGAAGTAGGGAATAATAGCTGATGCAACAGAGAAAGACCTCTGCCATACAGCACACAGCAACACAAGGAACAAATAAGAGGTGACCTCTACAGCACTTCTTTTCGTTTAGTTAGCGCTCTTTTCTCTCAAGACGCGAAAACCCGTTTTGTTGCAGACCTATGTTTGCGAAGGCAAATGCCCAGCGCGCTTGGTCTGCTCGTATGACAAAACACGCAAGTTCTTCTCACAAACTTTTGCCGCCAAGGTACATTTGAAGCAACTTCACCTTGTTCTTTTGGCTTAAGTAGCAAAAGCTCGAAAGACCACTGCATTCAATTCATCTTACACATATAATTCCCATGACTAAGGCAGACATTGTCAATCAAATCAATCGCAACACTGGTATCGACAAAGTAACTGTATCAGCATGCGTAGAGGCATTTATTGATTCTGTAAGCGAATCATTGGCCAACCAACAGCCCGTTTATCTACGCGGATTTGGCAGTTTCATTCTCAAGACACGCAAGGAGAAGTTTGGACGTAACATCACAAAGAACACTTCCATCCTCATCCCCGAACACAAGATTGCCGCTTTCAAAGCCTCAAAGAAACTTGCCGCACGAGTGAAGTAACGCACACGCTCACTCTCGAGGAAACAGCCCGACAACGATTGGCATCGCAATCGAGAGGCAACCTCACCCCAACTGAGTCAATAGTATTCAAACAATAATTCAATAACACCCACAACTATGCCAAACGGAAAAAAGAAGAAAAGGCACAAGATGGCCACACACAAGCGCAAAAAAAGACTGCGCAAGAATAGGCACAAGAGCAAGTAAAACATACTTGTTGGCCTAAGCAAGAAATTAAAAAGTAATAAGCCTCTACAGGCTTTTACTTTTTAATTTTTTAGGTAGGACACCGTGCTGCGTCCGATGCTTATCGCTTCTGACGTATGCCCTCATGATGTTGCCCATATAGACAAGCTCTACCGCGCACCATCGGCATACGAAGCAGAAGCAAGCACATTCATCCTGCGGCTATCTACAGCCCATGTAGGAGAAAGGCAAACATGCACACGAGCCTACCACAACCCTCCAACCTAAATCAAGAAACATGACCAGCGAACTCATCGTAGACGTCAGCTCCACCCAGATGTCGCTTGCCCTGCTCGAGGACAAGCGGCTCGCAGAGTATCAGCAAGAAGGACTTGCCGAACACTTCTCTGTGGGCAACATCTATTTGGCGCGCGTCAAAAAAATCATGACGGGGCTCAACGCATGTTTCGTGAATGTCGGATACGAACGCGATGCTTTCCTCCACTATCTCGACTTGGGAGAGCATTTTCATACCTACGAGAAACTTCTTGAACAAGCAGCTCGAGGCCGTAAGCCACAGCTCAACCGATTAGGCCAGCAGCCCGAGCTCGACAAAGAAGGCAGCATCCAAAACACCGTGCGCACAGGCCAAGACGTGTTGGTGCAGATTGTCAAAGAACCCATCTCCACCAAAGGCCCACGGCTCACCTGCGAACTCTCCTTTGCAGGACGCTATTTAGTGATGATGCCTTTTACCAACAAGATTAACGTCTCTTCGAAAATCAAAAAACGCAGCGAGCGCGCCCGCCTCAAACAGCTCATCCAAAGCCTTAAACCCGAAGGCGTGGGAGTCATCGTGCGCACCGTTGCAGAGGGGCAAGGAGCTTCAGAACTCGATGCCGAACTGCGCCAACTCTACCGACGCTGGCAGCAAGCCATAGAGCGCATCTCGCAGTCGCCCGAGCGCCCCATGCTGGTCTACGAAGAGACCACACGCGCCGTAGCCTTGCTACGCGACCTCTTCAACCCCACCTTCTCAAGCATCTACGTCAACAACGAAGCCACAGCGCGCGAGATACGCGACTACGTTGCGCTCATCGCACCCGAGCGCATCGACATTGTCAAGCACTACACGGGCACGCTCCCCATCTTTGACAACTTCAACGTCACGCGACAAATCAAATCGGCCTTCGGACGTAGCGTCACCTACAAGCACGGTGCCTATCTCATCATCGAACACACCGAAGCGATGCATGTCATCGATGTGAACAGTGGCAACCGCACCGTAGGCGAGAATGGAGGAGGACAAGAGGCCAACGCCTTAGAGGTAAACCTTGGCGCAGCCGACGAAATAGCCCATCAATTGCGCCTGCGCGATATGGGCGGTATCATCATCGTCGACTTCATCGACATGGCAGAGCCCGAGCATCGGCAGATGCTCTACGAGCGCATGTGTCAGAACATGCAGCTCGACCGCGCGCGCCACAACATACTCCCGCTCTCCAAGTTTGGCCTCATGCAGATCACGCGCCAACGTGTACGCCCGCCACAAGAAGTCACCGTAGAGGAACAATGCCCTACGTGCCAAGGCACAGGCACTATCAAGTCGAGCCTGCTGTTCACCGAAGTTCTTGAAGAAAAGATAGACCAGCTCACCCACAAGCACGGCGTCAAGAAATTCCGACTCCACGTTCATCCGTTCGTTGCTGCTTATGTCAATCAGGGTTTCATCAGCCTTACACACAAGTGGCACGCCCGCTATGGCTGGGGATGGAAAATCATTCCCAATCAGAGCCTTTCCTACCTCGAATATCGCTTCTACGGCGACGATGGTCAGGAAATCTACATGCACGGCGAGCGCGAGATGCAATGAGGTGGTCCATTGCGACACCACGTAGCAAATTCGCGCTGCAAGGATGCAGACACTTTTACCCGCGATGTATTCTATGTTACATCGCGGGATTTTTTATAAACTTAGGTTAAGTTTTTGAAAATTGAGGTTAAGTTTGTAAGAATTAAGGCTTGATTTTCACAAACTAAGCCTTGATTGATAGAATACATCGGATGCTGAATTATCTTTGACAATTATGCACTGATATTTGTCCGATGTTGTAGACATAGGGTTTCGATGTGCTCGTGCGTGCATCCTATGTAGCAGCGCAATGATTGGGTGCATAGGTCTATCTGTTGGTCATGGCCTGTAGATGAACCGATGGTGTAATCTTGAAGAGGGATAGGGACTAAATGATAAAGTCCAGTTCTTCGGGCAGGATGTCGATGTCTATTTGCTTGACAGGGTCGTGTATGATTTTACCGTCGAGCGAGAGGGTGGCGCGTCCTATGTCGTGGAACGTGATGTGGTGTGTGCGCCATACTTTGACGCTCTCGTGCGTGAGGAAGCGGCCTGTGAAGAGGAGCCAAAGCCCGTTGAAGAGGCTGAGCAAGCGTGGGTGGCTCACGGCAGTGATGTCCAATGCTCCGTTGTAAGGGACGGCACTCGGCGTTTGTCCATAGCCAGTCGATGAACCTACACATACGGTCATCTCGTCGTGGCGCACGTCTTCGCTGTTGAGGCTGAAGTGCATCTTGTAGTGCATACGTTTGAAGAGGAGCGTCAGTGCTGCTGCGAGGTATGCGGGAGCTGTCATTCCGAAGAAGGATCGTGTCTTCTTGCGCAATTGGATGAGTGTGGCTGCCAGTCCCACGTTGGCGCAGTTGAGGAAGTATCGTGTCTGTTGGCCGTTGTCGGTCGTGATGGTGGCACGGCCAACGTCTACCTTGCGCCGCCTATGCTGTATGAGTTGGCGTATAGCCTCTTTGTATTTGCCTTCTTCGTAGCCCCAGTAGCGTGCGAAATCGTTGCCGTATCCGTTGGGTATGATACCTAATAGAGGCCGCTTCACACGGTTGTTGACGGACTTGTCGGCCAGTTCGTCGCTCTTGGTCATGATGCCGTTGAGTGCCTCGTTGAGCGCAGCGTCTCCTCCCACGACGATGATGGTGGGGTATCCTGCTTGCGTCATCATAGCTGCCAATCGCTCCACTGCGCCTCGGCTATCGCTCACGGCGTGGTCGAAAGCGATGCCTTCGCTCTTGAGCGTTTGGAGTATCTTGCGCCAGCGTCTGGCTGCGCGTCGTGAAGCGGTTTTTGGGCAATAGATTACGCCCCATTTGCTCTGCGTCATGTCCGTATGATTGAGGTACGTTGCCTTTTGTGGTGCAAAGATATACAAATCGAGCGCAAAGCTGCATCAAAAGCTTTGCTTTTGCATGTGCTTTGCCGAGATGCTTATCATCTTTATGTCAAGAAAAGGGGTAAAGCCTGCGTGTGACTTTACCCCTTGTAGTATGGTGCATCTCCTGCGGGAAGATGGTCTGTGCGTTGCGTGTGTGGACGATGTGCCTACTTGGAGAGTTCCAGACCTACGAGCATGCCGTCGTATGAACCGAGCAGGTCGGAGAGCGTGCTGATGGTGGCGTTGCCACTCAGTCCACCGAGTGTGGTGAGAATGGTCTTGAACTTGTCGGCCTCGAAGAGCAGGGAGAGTTTGCCGCTGTTCAGTGCCACGTGTACGGTGGTGTGCGAGAGGCCGCTGAGGTAGGTGAGCTTGATTTTGTTGTTGGTGGTGTCGAGTTTGTAAGTACCGCTGAAAGAGCGTCCTGCGATTTTGCCCGTGAAAGAGTTGTCGCTGTTGAATGTGAACTGGCAACTATTTCTGTTGAAACCCAAGTTGCTGAGTTGTGCATCCACTTTCTGCTCAATGGCTGACGAGGCTGCCGAACCGCCGATGCGTTGCAGGGCATTGCTGCTCTCGAATACGACGCTCGAACCGCTGTAGTTCCATGTGCCGAGAATGTTTTGCTCGGTAAGCGAACTGTTGCCAAGCACACCTTCGAGTAGGCCGCCGAGAAGGGCTGTGACGGTGTTGCCACCGCTCACGCTGGAGGTGGAGCCGTCTGTGCCGAGTGCGCCTTGGAGGAGCGTGCCGCCAAGTTGCTGGATAGTGGAGTTACAGCTGCTGAAGAGGCCAGCTGAAAGAAGTACGATGCTGAAAATAGTCTTTTTCATTGTGTATAGAATGAGTGATAATTGCGTAAGTGAAAGGTGTGTCGCTTGCGTGGCATTCGATGATGGGGAGAGGTGGAAAAGCATCGGGATGTTTTTCGCAGTCGGATGTCCATCAAGGCTCATTGCGCAGCAAAGAAAAGAAAAAAATGTGTGCTGTGCAAATACTTGTGTCCATAAAATAAGCGACACGAAGGCTTTTCGTGTGGTCTGCAAGGCCGCTTGGTCAATGCAGATGACGAATAGCACTGATTTCGGTGGAGGCTTCGCCGATGCTGTCCATCTGTCGGAACACGGCGGTGTGGATGCGTACGAAGTCTATGCCGTCGAGGTGTACGGGAGAACGGGTGGCATCCACAGCGTTGTCGATGTCGAACTGACAGCGTGCCGAATTGTTGGGCTGGTTGTCCACATATCCCCACTCGAAGGCTGGTTGTAGCCACGTGTTGCCGCTGAGCTGCGCGATGTTGGGTAGTAGGGTGAAAGAGAAATGGAGCGTTTCGTCGGTTTCCCAGAGCGGGTAGTAGGGCTGTGTGTGATAGATGTTTTGTGAAAGATAGCCTTGCTGCCCTTGGTTGTCTTGCCATGCGATGTATTGTGCATCAATGCACCACGGCTCGCCATTGCTCACGGGGCTGTGCGAGGGCGCGGGGCGTGTGTAGGTGAGGGAGTAGGAGGGGACGGCATCGGACTCTTCGCTCCCTGTGAGTTCGTACCATGTGTCGTCGGGCAAACCATTGCCATTGTCGTCGCGCATCACGCTGACGATACCCGCCTCGGAAGCATTGGCGAAAGCATTGCCCAGTATCTCAAGGTCGTTGCTGCCCGCCACGTTGGGTACACGCGAGGCAAAACCGACCACGAGATAACCGCCTGCCGCTCCGAGTGTGACGAGGCCAGTGCGTTCGTGGCCGATGGTGGCCAATACTTTTTGGCACATGTCTTGGTGGGTGTCGCCAGGGGTGTATTCGGGCAGTAGGTTGACAAACTGTCCTGGCGCGGGGTGGTAGGCAAAGACGCGGTCTATGCCCTTGTCGATAGTGGTGGATGGCTCATCGGGTGGCAGGATGGAGGCCGACGCGACGAAGGCAAAGTGTGCGGGAATGTCGCCCGTGGTTACCTGCCAGAGGCGAGTGCCATGGGTGTCGTAGCAGAGCAATGTGCCAGGCGATACATAGTCGCGCGCATCGGTGATGTAGAGCCTGTCGGTGGCTGGGTCGGCGGCTATGCCGTAGGGCATCTGTATCTCGTCGAGTGTACCATCTGTGATGAAGGGGCGCGAAGTATGTGTGTGGAGATTGTAGCGTGAGATCGATTTGGCCGTTCGTCCGCCACGTAGCACGATGAGGTCGTTCTGAAAGAAAGCGAAAGCATCTGCCTCGATGCCTAATCGTTCTTCAACGGTGAGCGTATGGGGATTGACCACGTAGATGTCAGAGGGTACGTCCTCGTAGTTGCCGCGCGAACTGACGTAGAGGCGGTCGTTGTGGTAGCTGAGTAGGTGAAGATTGGGCGCTACGTCAATGCTTGCACAGCGGGTGAACGTAGACAGGTCGATGACACTGATGGATGTGTCGTAGTCGGGGGCACGGTATCCGCCGCTGTTGGCCACGAAGAGTTTGCCCTCAACGATAGCCATCTGCTCGGGCTGATAGCCCACCTCGCAGGTGGCTTCGATGGTGAGCGTGGTGGTGTCGATGCGTGCCACGATGCCCCGCCGCGATGTCGGGTCGTGCGGGTTGATGGGGCCAGCGTAGGATGAGACGTAGGCTTTGCCGCCGTCGAAACAGATGTATCGGCAGTTGGGCAGAGCGATGGCCTCAAGGTGACGGGCGTTGTGGGCATTCATCACCTCTACCAATCCGCTGGCGTTGATGACGGCATAGAGCTTGCTGCCGTAAACCGCGATGTCGTTGCCTACATCGCCGAGCTTGAGCGCTACACTGGGGTTTTGCGAAGGGAAAATGTCGTGACGATACGTACCCGTGCTGCCTTCGTAGAAGTCGAGAGAGGCTTTGTTGGAACCCATGTTGCCCTCGTTGAGCAGGTAGAAATTAGTGCCGCCCGAGAGGGCTTGTTGGCGGGTCTCGGGCACAAGTATCTCTTCGTCGCCACGACAACTTGCTACGAGAACCAAGGCCGCACAGCACACAAGGAGAGGACGAGCCGAGAAGTGTCGTATGGGTTGGAACAGCACTTGCCACAGAGAGGCGTGGCGTGGCACAGCGACAGGGCGAGAAAGAGAGGGTCGAAAGGATTTCTTCATATTCTGTTTGCAAAAGTAGGTATTCCTTGTGGATAGTTTGAGAGGCTGCTCAGCCTTTTTCCCTTCCATTCGCATAGAAACTGAACTTTTCGTACTTTTGTCTCGCTATGAAACTTTTGAAATTTCATTCCGTATTAGTTCCGAAACTATGGGGTGGCACAGCGATTGCAGCCCTCAAAGGAATTAGTGATGCGCCTGCGCGAGTGGGCGAGAGCTTTGAACTCTCAGCACTGACGGGGCAGGAAACCTATTGTTCCACAGCGGGCTATGAGGGTTTGACACTCAGTCAACTCATCGAGAAGTATGGTGCCGAACTGGTGGGAAGCGAGAATATGAAGCGCTATGGTACGGCTTTTCCCTTGCTCATCAAATTCATTGATGCCAGTCAAGCTCTGAGCGTACAGGTGCATCCCGACGATGCTATGGCGCAGCGGCTCGGTATGCCCTACGGCAAGAGCGAGATGTGGTACGTAGTGCGCACGCAGCCAGAGGCTTCGCTCATTGCAGGATTTAGCGAGGATGTGTCGCCAGCCGACTATGCGACCCTGCTTGCCGACGGTACGCTGATGGACAAGACCAATCGCTATGCCACACGTCATGGTGATGCTTTCTATATACCCGCAGGCACGTTGCACAGCATCGGAGCTGGTAACCTCATCGTGGAGGTGCAGCAGAGCAGCGGGGCTACCTATCGTGTATACGACTTTGACCGCAAAGATGAGCGGGGCAGAAAGCGCGAACTGCATGTGGAGTTAGCTCGCCAGGCATTAGACTTTAGGCGGCGCACAGACTGTTATAGACATGTGGAAGAAGAACCGTTCAAGTTGCTCCCCGTGGTTCAGTCGCCCTACTTCACGACAAAGGTGCTACGATTAGAGGCAACCCAATATGCCGAACAAGAAGCTGTCTACGACTTGGCGCTGCAGTTACTCGACTCATTCGTGGCGTTGATTTGTTACGAGGGCTTCGCTACACTGACGGACAATGAAGGCAATCAAACAACGCTTTCGCAGGGAGAGACATTGCTCATTCCTGCTGCAACACAAAGCCTGCGCCTATCTACACAAACGACTTTCGCCAGTCTGATGGCTTACGTTTAGTACTGACACCGCATGTTCGCGTTGCGATAATCCAAGGTTGGCACATTGCCGCTTGAGAAAGCACTTTGGCATCCAGCTATGAGAGCAATGTGGAGTTTACTTCAACTTTACCTGCACAAGCAAAAGTCTGTTACAAACCAATGTTTGACATAAACCCACAAAATCGGGTGTGTCCACGTGGACACACCCGATTTTGTGTATAGCAAGTTCCTGCGACGGAATGCCTTATGCGATTGGTTTCCGCTTTGGTTGCAATGCCCAAGCAGGGCGATTAGTTGGCCTGACGCACGATGCCGTTGACAGACTCTTCGATGAAGGAGGTGATGTAGTCGATATGCTCACCTGGAGGCACCTGATCTTTAATCTGCAAGATGGCATCTTCGATAGAGAAGTTGCCGAGGTAGACCAGTCGATAGGCGTTGCCAATGTGACGGAGCGTGCGCTCGTCAGTACCCGTCTGCTTGAGAATAGTCGTGTTCACACCGCGATAGGCTGCGGGGTTGCCTCCCAAAACGATGTATGGAGGCACGTCCTTCTGCATGCGACAACCGCTCTGCACCAAGGTGTAGCGGCCTATCTTCACACCAACCTGACAGACGACACTGTTGGAGAGAATGGTGTTGCTGTCTACCTCTACGCGGCTCGAGAGTATGGTGTTGATGCCCAAGACACAGCGGTTCTTGATGTGTACATCGTGGCAGATGTGGGTGTGATCCATCAGGCAATTGTCGTTGCCAATGGTTGTGCCATTCTCGCTCTCGTAACCGCCAGCGATGACACTGTTCTCGCGGATGGTGTTGTTGTCACCAATCGTGACGTGTACAGGTGTGCCTTTCTTGAAATGGAAACTCTGAGGCATAGCACCGATGATGGCATTCTGGAAAATCTGATTGTCCTTGCCTATGCGCGTGCCGTTGAGGATGGAGGCTTGTGGGTAGACGATGGTGTTGTCACCAATCTCTACGTCGGCCTGTATGTAGGCAAAGGGATATATCTGTACGTTCTCGCCTATCTTTGCGCCAGGTTCGATGATGGCTTGTGGAGATATCATAGGAATAGGATTGGTATGTGGAATATGGGGTTTGCTCTTGTAGTGTGGGCGATAGTGATGGCGCTGGGGCTGTTGCTGGTTAGCAAGTAGCCTACACGCACCACCTTTTTATTCTTCGCTGCCTCCGCCCAGAGCGCAGTAGAGATTGATGAGTGCTTGCACGCGAGCGTGCTTGGCATTGATTTGTGCGAGTTGGGCTGAGAGCAGGCTCTGTTCGGCTGTGAGTTTTTCGAGATAGGTCGTGCTGTTGCCATGCGTGAAGAGGGCAGCGGTCTGGTCGCGTGCTGTCTCGAGCTGGCTGACTTGTTTCTCGTACCAAGCCGACTGGTCGATAGCGGTCTGATAGGCCTTCAAGTAGTTGCTCACCTCCTGTCCAGCGTTGAGCAGCGCGTCTTCAAAGTTGAGCAGCGCGCGTCGTTGCTCGCTCTCCGAGATGCGTAGATTGGCATTGAGCTGTCCTTTGGCAAAGATGGGCTGCGTGATTTGTCCTACAAGGTTGGCAAGCACTTTGGCAGGGTTGGTGATGCCCATGCCGCCGCTGTTAGTCCATCCGAGTGTGCCGTTGAGGGTGATGTTAGGATAGAAGGCGGACTCAGCCTTGTTGCGTCCGTAGAAGGCGTAGGCCATCTGCAGTTCAGCAATGCGCACGTCGGGACGGTTCTGAAGCAGTTGCAAGGGTACACCGACGCTGAAGAGGTCTGGTATGCCACCCGTGTAGAAAGTCTTGGCGCGAGCTATGGCATGAGGCGTTTCGTGTAGGATATAGCAGAGTGCGTTTTCAGTCTGTGCTATACTGGCTTCGAGCTGTGGCACGCCAGCTTGTAGGTTGAGCAAGTTGGCTTTGTATTGTGACACAGCAGCTCCGTTGGCCATGCCTGCCTGCATCATGTGACCCATCACTTCTACATTCTTTTGCCAAATCTCGATGGTCTTGTTGGTGGTCTCTAATTGAGCATCGAGCATCAAGAGCGTGTAGTAGAGGTTGGCCACGGTCGAAATGATGTTGGTGCGCACAGCTTGTTTGGCCACGCGTGTTTGCAGGGCGGTCATCTCGGCTTGCTTACGCGCATTGCGAAGATTGCCAAAGGCATCAAGCTGCCACGATACGCCAACGGGGAGCGTGTAGGTTTGTGTGGCTTTGCTGAAGTCGAAACTGGTGATGGTGCCTTGGGGGGCAAAAGTCACGCTGGGCAGGAAGGCTAACTTCGACACTTTGAGTCCCTGCTCTGCCTGATAAATGGTTTCGTCAGCAAGGAGCAAGTTGGTGTTGTTAGCTAAAGCCTTCTCAATGAGTGGCAGGATATAAGGATCGTTGAAGATGTCGCGCCAAGGCAAGTTTCCAAAGTTGACGGTGTCCGTCAGAGGGAGGTAACCGTCCGAGAGGCGTGCTGTGTCGCGAAACAGACTGTCGATGTACGTGGGAGCAGGTGCATCCTCGTAGTCGGAGTAGAGCCGTTGGTAGGTTTCTTTGGCCGACTTACAACCAGTCTGCACCAAGGTGATGGCCAGTACTATAATATATAATGGTGTGTGTTTCATAGTGTATGTGTTAGGCTGTACTATGTGGCTTGTTATTCAGCGTATTGCAGCAAGTCTGCTTTGGTATCTTCGCTTTCGCTGTCTTCCCAACGCATGGGGCTGAACTTCTCTTGCAGCGTCTGGAAGATGATGAAGAGTACTGGAACGATGAAGATTTGCAGTAGCATACCGATAAGCATACCTCCGATGGCCGTAGTACCCAGCGAGCGGTTACCGTTGGCACCTACGCCGAATGCAAACATCATAGGCAACAGACCGATGATCATCGCGAAACTGGTCATCAAGATAGGACGTAAGCGGGCTGCAGAGCCTAAGATGGCTGCCCACTTGATGCTCATACCCATCTTGCGGCGTTCCAACGCGAACTCGATGATGAGGATAGCGTTCTTGGCCAACAGACCCATAAGCATGATGAGCGCAATCTGTACGTAGATGTTGTTGCTGGCAGAACCGAGCAGCGATACGTGTATCTGGCTCTGTATCAGTGCGTCAATGCCTCCCATAGCTTGGATGAAGAGGAACGAACCCATCAGTCCGAAAGGCACGCTGAGCAATACAGCCCAAGGCAAGACGTAGCTCTCGTACTGGGCACTCAGCAAGAGGTAGATGAACACGAAGCAGAGCAAGAAGACGACGGCTGTCGTGTTGGTGCTGTTGGCTTCTTCGCGCGACATCGAACTGAACTCGTAGCTGTAGCCTTGGGGTAGGTTGGCCGCTGTCTCCTTGACGGCTTGAATGGCTTGTCCGCTGGTGTAGCCGTCGGCGGGTGTACCGTTGATGGCTATAGCGGTGTACATGTTGAAGCGGTTGATGTTGTCAGGACCATAGACGCGCGATATGGTGAGGAACTGCGTGATGGGTGCCATCTCTGCACCGTTGCGTACCTTGATTTTCTTCAACGATTCGAGGTTGGTACGCTCCGAGCGTTCGGCTTGTATCATAACGCGATACATCTTACCGAAGCGGTTGAAGTTGCTCACGTACATAGAACCGATGTAGCCTTGCAGGGTGGTCAGAATGTCGCTGGGCGAGAGACCTGCCTTCATACATGCTGCGGCATCGATGTCTATCATGTACTGTGGGAAGTTAGGATTGAAAGTCGTCTGTGCCGACTGTATCTCGGGGCGTTTGAGGAGTTCTGCCATGAAACTTTGTGCCACCTCGAAGAATTTGTCAAGGTCGCCACCTGTGCGGTCTTGCAGGTTCATGGAGAAACCGCTCATCGCACCATAGCCTGGTATCATCGGAGGAGTGAAGAAGAGCACTTGTGCGTCCTTGATCACGTCGCGACACTTGAGGTAGAGCATACCTGCTACAAGGTCGGCGCGCCCGATGAGGCCACGCTCGTTGAAATCTTTGAGTTTGATGATGAACGAACCGTAGCTGCTACCTTGTCCACCCATCATGGAGTAACCCGAAATGACGTTGTGCACCTTGACGGCGGGGTTTGCGGCAACAAGACTGTCTACTTCGCGCAGCACATGCTCCGTGCGGTCTTGCGATGTACCAGGTGAGAGCGAAACAGCTCCCATCACTACGCCTTGGTCTTCGTTGGGCACAAGCGAACTCGGAGTGATATTCATGAGCCATACCAGTGCTACAATACTGCCAATGACCAGCACGACAGAGAGCACAGGCACTTTGGTCAAGCGTTCGACGTTCTTCTTGTAGCGCGCCTGTAGCTTGTCGTACGTCTTGTTGAACGCGTTGGCAAAACGCTTGCTGAACAGACCGATGAAAGCCACAATTGCGATGGCATAGGCCACAATGCTCAAGGTGACATTCTCAAAGGTGAATGCGCCGTAAACCATCAAAACAATGGTGGCAATGAGCAAGATGACGGTGATAAACGGAGGCCATCCTAAAGAGAACTTCTTGGGCTTGTACTTCTTCTTCATCTGTTCTGCAGCCTCAGCTGTAGCCTCTTTGACACGCTCACCGAGTGGACGCTCGTCGTCGTGTGCCTTGAGGAATACGGCGCAAAGGGCGGGGGAGAGGGTCAGTGCGTTGACAGCGGAGAAGAAGATGGCGATGGCCATCGTGAGACCAAACTGACGATAGAACGTACCGCTCGTACCTGACATGAAACTTACGGGAATGAACACGGCCATCATCACCAGCGTGATACTGATAATCGCACCGCCCAGTTCGCGCATGGCATCAATACTGGCCAGTCGTGCGGACTTATATCCTTGGTCGAGCTTGGCGTGCACACCTTCAACGACCACAATCGCGTCGTCCACCACAATTGCAATGGCCAGCACGAGGGCGTTGAGCGTCAGCAGGTTGATACTGAACCCTATGGCGTAAAGCACAAAGAAAGTACCAATCAGCGCCACCGGAATAGCGATGGCGGGAATGATGGTGGAGCGGAAGTCTTGCAAGAAGAGGAACACCACAAGGAACACGAGTACGAAGGCCTCGATGAGTGTTTTTACCACTTCTTCGATAGATGCAAAAAGGAATTCGTTGGCATTCATTAGCGTGGCCAACTTCAGTCCTTCGGGTAGCGTCTGTTCGGCTTCGGCCAATACTTTCTCTGCATCCTCAATGACCTGTGTGGCGTTAGAACCAGCGAGCTGCATGATCATACACGACACACCCGTGTGGCCGTTCGACATACTGCCCCAAGCATAGCTCACACGTCCAAGTTCCACGCGTGCCACATCGCGAAGGTGCAATACCTCACCGTCGGCTGTAGCACGAAGTACGATGTTCTCAAACTCGCTGACTTCGGTGAGGCGACCGCGATAGCGCAGTACGTATTCAAAAGTGTTGCCCTCGCGCTCACCGATTGAACCAGGGGCAGCCTCAATGTTTTGTGTAGCCAAGGCGGCACTGATGTCAGTAGGCATCAGGTGGTACTCGGCCATGCGCTCTGGATCCATCCAGATACGTATGCTGTAGTCGCCACCCATCACCATCACGTCGCCCACACCGTTGATACGCTGTAGCTGTGGAACGATGTTAATCTTGGCATAGTTCTCAATGAAAGCGGGGTCGTATTTGTCGCTCTCGTCATAGAGCGAGAGTGCCATGAGGAAGCCCGTCTGACGTTTCTGCGTGATGACACCCACGCGGGTCACCTCTGCGGGCATAAGACCCTGTGCCATCGAGACGCGGTTCTGCACGTTCACGGCAGCCATGTTCGGGTCTGTACCCTGTTTGAAAGTGATATCGATGCGCGCCGAACCCGTGTTGGTGGCAGACGAACTCATGTAGTCCATGTTTTCCACACCGTTGATTTGCTCTTCAAGTGGAGCAATCACGGAGTTGAGTACAGTTTGTGCGGATGCACCGCTATACGTGGTACTCACCGACACTGTAGGCGGAGCGATGTCGGGGTACGAAGAAATGGGGAGGGATATCAGACCGAGCAATCCCAAAATCACGATGAAGACGGAAATCACCGTGGAAAGCACAGGCCTATTGATAAAATTGTCTAAGTTCATAGGTTTTTGTTTTATAGTGTCGGTAGGGACGCTATTGTTCCTTTAGCATATTATCTACGCTGTGCTTGTTCTTTACATCTTTCCGTTTTTCAAGTCGTCAGCGGCTTGAGCACGATTTTTGGCGGCCTGCGCTGCTGTGATGGGCTTAATGGTCATGCCCTCTTTCAGCGTCAGTACGGCATCGGCCACGATGCGCTCACCGGGTTGCAAGCCACTGGTGACTACGTAGTTCGTACCGTCGTTCTGCGCCATCACAGTGATTTCGCGCGACTTCACAACGTTGTCTGCACCCACGACGTAGACATACTTTTTGTCTTGAATTTCGTACGTACACTTCTGCGGCACGATGATAGCTTGTGTCTGATGGGTGGGGAAGAGTATGGTGGCTGTACCGCCGCTGCGCAGGATGTGGTCGGGATTGTCAAAGAGTGCGCGCATAGAGACAGAGCCTGTGGTCTGGTCTATCACACCACTTGCAGTAGCCACTGTGCCGCGCAGGCTGTAGTCTGTGCCGTCGGCCAGTTTGAGGCCTACGCTGGGCATGTTGCTGATAGCCCCTTGCACACCGCCGCTCTGGCGTGTGAGTGCCAAGAGGTCTTTCTCGGTCATGGAGAAATAGACGTACATCGAGGAGATGTTCGACACGGTGGTCAGGGCTTGCTGCGACGAGCCGCTCACGAGGCTCCCTAAACGATAGGGAATCGAACCTACCACGCCGTTGACGGGAGAGGTGACGTTGCAATAGCTCAAGTTGTCGCGAGCTGCTGTGAGTGCAGCTTGGGCTTGTGCCAACTGAGCTTGCAGGCTCTTGAGTTGGTTTTGTGCCATCTGCAAGTCGTATTGGCTGATAATCTCGTGGTCGAAGAGATATTGCTTGTTTTGTATCGTGAGCTCCTGCGAGGCGATGTTTGCTTTGAGTACATTGATTTGCGCCTCTGCTTGGCGTACGGCCTCTTGGTATTGTACTTTGTCGAGTACAAAGAGGACTTGCCCAGCGCGTACGGCTTGGCCTTCGTCCACACAAACCTTGGTGATGAAACCTGCAATTTTCGGACGAATTTCGATGTCCTCCTTACCGCGTATCGTAGCGGGATAGCTGGTGTTCATCTCGGCTGTGGTGTAGTTGACGGTCTCTACCACAAATTCGTTGCTGGCCTCGGGCAGTCCTTGGCCTTCCTTCTTGGTGCAGCCCACCGCCAACAGGGGCAGGAGCGTGAGGATGAGGAATTTCTTCATGACGTATCTGTATCTTTTTTTATAATTATTCGTAGGAGAGAATAATAGGGTGGGGTACAACTATAAAGGCATACAATCCCCCTTACTCTATAACGGCGGCAAAATTACATAAAAAAACTCGTATACGCGCCTTGGTTTTAGTTCATAATTTTAAGCGATTTAGGCATTTAGCGCGAAAATCTTGTAATCTTGAGGTTTGAATTTTTGATATTGCAAAGCGGATGTGTCAAATCGCTAAAAAAGCAGTCGAACTTTGACATGGGCAAAGGGTTGCCGCGTGTCAGAGCTCGACTGCGATGGTGCGCGTACTACGTGCGATGTAATAGATAATATGTATAGCGCGCGTAGCGCGATGGGATGACCCTATGTGGGAGTAGGGGAGAAACTATTGGCGAATCTCGAGTTCGTCAAAGAGGTAGTTGCTCTGTGCAAGGTATTCTATGCACCACAGCACGTAGCGAATATCTACGCTGATGCAGCGTTGCAAGGTGGCATTGTACTCGAGGTCGCTGCTCAAGCTCTCTATGTTGCCGTCGAAAGCCAGTCCGATGAGTTCGCCGCGTGCGTTGATGACTGGCGAACCACTGTTACCGCCCGTGATATCGTTGTCCGTGATGAAACATGCGGGCAACTTGCCGTCAGCACGCGCGTAGCGACCGTATTGTCCAGCTTCGTAGAGCTTGCGTACGTCTTCGTTGATGACATAGTCGGGGTCGGCGGGATTCTCTTTTTCAAACATACCGTCGATAACCGTTTGGTAGTCGTACGTGACGCCATCGCGAGGATGCAGGTCGCGCACGTGACCGTAGGTCATGCGCAGCGTGAGGTTGGCATCGGGTGCTGTGGTCCACTGGTTGCGCTCGAGTTGGGCTGCAATGTAGGTTTTATCCAACTCCGTCAGGTCGCTGAAGTATTCGCGCAGATTGCCTGCGAGTGCAGATATGTACTGCTGCATACTCTCATTGAGCTGAACCCATGGGTCTGCGTCGAGCTTCTTCTGCGAAGGCTTGCTGAGGAAGGCTGCGAGGCGTGTGCTGTCGGTCAGCAAGCTCTCATCGTAGAGACGCTCCACGTAGGCATCTACTTGGTCGGGTGTGCTGATGGGCAGGAAGCTGAGCGAGAGACGCTTGTGGCGAAGGTAGGTGGAGAGCACTTTTTTCATGAGCGCCTTGTCGCGAGCCAATTCTTCGGGTGTGAGGAATGTGGATTCCTCGAAGATGATGGTGCGCAGCGAGTCTGCGACACCTTCTTTCTTGTAAAGCTTAAAGTTTTCTACATAGTCGGCTACCTCCATCCATGCGGTCTCCATCGCTATCTGTCGCATGCCGAAGTTGGCGAGGTAGAGGTCGTGCAACGTATCGGTATAGGCCGTAGTGAGACGGTCTATCTGCGAGAGCACGGAGGGTATCTCTTTATGTCCGTTTTGCACAGCCCATGCTATGAAGTCGCTCTCTTGGGCGCGGCGACGTTCTATCAGGCGATTCTTGCGCACAGCTTCAATCTCGCCACCAAAGTTCTTGACCGTGTTGCCGATCATGAAGTAGTCGCTCGCCATCGAAAGGTTCAGCTCGGGGTCGTTGTCCATGAGCTGCTTCATGTGATCCAATACCACTTCACCCATCGTGTTGATAGGGCGGTCGAGGCCGTCCACGTGGTTTTGTATCTCGCTTGCAGTGAGGTAGCGCTCGGTGCTGCCTGGAAATCCCATGACCATCGTGAAGTCGCCCTCCTCAATGCCTTTGAGCGAGATAGGCAGGAATTTGTCACAGTGCAGAGGCACGTTGCTCTCGCTGTACTCAGCGGGATTGCCCTGTGCGTCGGCATAGATGCGAAATACAGCGAAGTCGGGATTGTGACGCGGCCACATCCAGTTGTCTTGGTTCTCACCGAATTGGGCAAAGTTTTGGGGAATGTTCACCACCAATCGCACGTCGGAGTACTCTTGTTCATAGAAAGCATAGAACTGATTGCCACCGAAGTAGGGCAGTATGCGCACCCTCATGCCTGGCACGTTGGCCCAGCGGCTCTCGGCCAGCACGGCATCGGCAAACATACCCAGCACGTATTCGCTCTGACGCAGGTATTCGCCAAAGTCTGCCGTAGCCTCTACGATTTGGTTTGTCACGTCTTTGATCTCGCGTACGAAGACAAAGTTAAGCCCAGGCGTAGGCAGCTCTTCGTTGCGGCTCTTGGCGTAGAAACCCTCTTGCAGATAGTTGTGTTCCATGGTGCTCATGCCATGTACGAAGTCAAATCCGCAGTGGTTGTTGGTAAAAATGAGTCCGTCTGCGCTCACCACTTCTGCGGTGCAACCTCCTCCGAAGAGGCCTACCACGTCTTTGAGTGACGCACCGTTCTCGTTGTAGACCTCAGACGGGTCTATCTCCAAGCCTGCTGCGCGTAGCGAGTCGGCCAAGTGTTGTTGCTCCATCAGTTTGAGCAACCACATACCTCCATCGGCATGTGCCACGGCGGGCGAGAGCAGCAGGGCTATGGCTGCCACGAACGTCCGCCATGTGAATTTGTGTTTGCTTGTCATAATATATATAAATATTGAGTCTTATAGCTTGGTTTGTCTGAAAGCTTCACGCTATGTGCGCGCTCCACGATAGCACTTGCTGGCTCTGTTGCCGATAACTGCGAAGTACCGTGTAGAAGTTCTCGCTCATGGATGTCTGCGCAAAAACGGGGGTGTCCGTTTTCTCTAAGGTGTAGAAAAGGGACACCCACGTTGGTCAAAGCGTCTGCACATCGCACCCCCTGACGGTCTCGGTCGGGAGACGGGTGAGTGCGGTGTGCCTTCAGGCACCTGCGTCTTAGAGTACCACGGCTGTGCCGCTGCAGGTCACCATGAGCATAGAGCCATTCTGACCCACTGTCTCGTAGTCTAAATCTACGCCCAATACGCCGTTGGCACCAATCTGTGCGGCGCGCTGCATCATTTCGTTCAGTGCCGTGTCTTTGGCCTCGCGAAGCGTTTTTTCGTAAGTGCCGCTGCGCCCGCCGAAGAAGTCGGTCAGCGAAGCTTTGATATCTTTGAAGAAGTTGGCACCGATGATGGTCTCGCCTGTGACGATGCCGAGATACTGTTTCACGGGATGTCCTTCGATGAAGGGTGTGGTTGTGGTAATCATAAAGCCTTTAAGTATGAATGGATGTTAGATGATACAAATAAATATATAAGGAATGAGCCATCGTGCGCTTGTTGTCGCCAATGCCCTCCGCAAGCTCTCCGCTACTGTGTTCGAGAGGACTTTTTCGAGAGGACTACGTGGAGAAACGAAGCGTGGTTTGCGACCATCCTAACTCACGGCAAAGGGAGCGTATAGGCCCACGCAGTCCACACGAAGCGCCTAATATTTTGTCTGAAAAGCCGTTACACTTTGGTTTTTCACAAATACATTGTATTTTTGTGCCATTAACGACATCTCCGTACACCACTTTACGTATGAAACAACGCCCCTTCGTCATCGTGTCGAACGATGACGGTTTGTCTGCCAAGGGTATACAGTCGCTCATTGGCATACTTTCACCGATTTGCGACCTATTGGTGGTAGCGCCCGATGGTCCTCGCTCGGGCAAGAGTTGTGCGATGACCACCGATGTACCCGTCACGCTGCGCCGTATCAAGTCTGTGCCCCATCTGCGTGTATATTCGTGCAGCGGCACCCCTACCGACTGTGTGAAACTCGCCATTGCGCAGCTCCTTAAGCAGCGGCGACCCGACTTGGTGGTAACGGGCATTAACCACGGCGACAACTCGTCCATCAACAGCCACTACAGCGGCACGATGGGTGCGGCCTACGAAGGCGTGATGCACGGAGTACCCGCCGTTGCATTCTCGCTCTGCGACTTCAACCCTGATGCAGACTTTGAACCCTTACGACCCTACATTGTGGACATTGTTTTCAAGGCTATCACCATGGGTATGCCGATGCTCACTTGTCTGAACGTGAATTTCCCAAAAGCCCCGAAGTTCAAAGGCGTACGCGTATGCCGCATGGCGCGCACCCACTGGGAGAACGAATTCACCAAAGCACGGCGTCCAGGACTGCCTGGCGCGCATGTTTACTGGCTCACTGGAGAACGCGTCGACGACGAGCCGCAAGCCGAGGACACAGATGCTTGGGCCTTGACCCACGGCTACGTAGCCATTACGCCCGAGACGCTCGACGTCACCGCCCATGGACTCGTCGACGTGCTGCGCGACGTATTCTAAATCCCCTACACCCACTTTCACATGAAGTATTTCCTCATCGCAGGCGAGGCCTCGGGCGATTTGCACGCCGCTGACCTCATGCGAGCCATTCGGCACGCCGACCCGCAGGCCGTGTTTCGCTGTTACGGCGGAGACAAGATGCAAGCCGCTGGAGGCGAGTTGCTCACGCACTACAAGGATTTGGCCTACATGGGCATCGTACCCGTGCTGACCCATCTGCCACAGATACTTCGCGGCATGCGACGTTGCAAAGCCGCCATTCGTGCGTGGCAGCCCCACTGTGTTATCCTTGTAGACTATCCCGGATTTAATCTCGGCATTGCCCAATACGTCAAACGCCACGCCCTTTGCCCCGTATACTACTTCATTTCCCCGAAAATATGGGCATGGAAAGAGGGGCGCATCAAACGCATCAAGCGCGACGTGGATCGCGTGTTCAGTATCCTGCCCTTCGAGGTAGATTTCTATGAAAAAAAGCACGGTATGCCTATCAGCTACGTGGGCAATCCTACGGTGGACGAAGTCGAACGGTTTCGCGCCTCACACACCGAGACAACCCGCCTATTCTGTGAGGCAAACGGACTCTCGCAGGATCGTCCCATCATTGCGCTGCTCGCAGGCAGTCGTCGGCAAGAGATCAAAGACAACCTCTCCAAGATGTGCCAAGCCGCTGCCGCCTATGTGCCTCAGTACCAACTCGTGCTGGCCTGCGCGCCCAGCGTAGAACCCGAATACTATCAGCGCATACTCGACAAACTGCCGCCCGAAGCCCGTCCCACGCAACTCTTCGACCGCACCTACGCCCTCCTGTCTCACAGCAAAGCCGCGCTGGTCACAAGCGGCACCGCTACGCTCGAGACCGCCCTGTTTCGCACACCGCAGGTAGTCTGCTACTACATTGCTGCAGGATGGCTCGTGAGCCTGCTGCGCCGCCTTTTCTTGAAGGTGAAGTATATCTCGCTGGTCAATCTCGTAGCCGACGAAGAAGTCGTGCCCGAGCTTGTAGGTAGCCAGATGAACGTAGACAACGTGCGCCAACACCTCGCCCAAATCTTGCCGCCCGGACCACGGCGCGAACCCATGCTCCTGGCCTACAAGCGCATGGCCGCACGCCTGGGAGACCCAGGTGCCCCCCAACGTGCAGCCGCCGAGATGCTTCGTCGACTGCAACAAGATGCCTAACTTCTTCGCGCTACATCCTATCTGAAAAGCATTTCTTCACGATGACACGACAAAATCATCACGATGACACGACAATTTCTTCACGATGATTTTGTCGTGTCATCGTGATGAATTCTTTCTGCCGAGCTTTCTGTTGCATATCGCAACGCCTTTGCTGACCCTCAGCGTCGGTATGTCAAGGTTCGACGAACCGATTTTGCAAAGCCAACCATCCGATTTGCCGCATTTGTCGTCGCAGCGCGCACGGCTCAAGTCCAATATTGTAGCGCGCACGTGCGTATTCAGATGATTTTTGCTACTTTTGCGGCCAAAACAAAAATACCAAGTAGAAATTATGATCACAGTCAGCAATCTGGCCATACAGTTCGGAAAGCGCGTCTTGTACAAAGACGTCAACATGAAGTTCACAGATGGAAACATCTACGGTGTGATAGGTGCCAACGGAGCAGGTAAGTCCACCCTGCTGAAAGCCATCAGCGGCGAACTCGATCCCACCAAAGGTACTGTTGAGATGGGCCCAGGCGAGCGCCTGAGCGTACTCTCGCAGGACCACTTCAAGTTTGACCAATACACTGTCCTTGATACTGTGCTGATGGGACACACCGTGCTCTGGGACCTCAAGAACCAGCTCGATGCGCTCTACGCTAAGCCCGACTTCAGCGACGAGGACGGTATGCTTGTGGCCGAGCTGACCGAGAAATTCACCGACCTCGGAGGCTACGAGGCCGAGAGCGATGCCGCCGAACTGCTTTCAGGACTGGGCATCAAGGAACATCTCCACGCCAAACTTATGGGTGAACTCAGCGGTAAGGAGAAGGTGCGCGTCATGCTTGCACAAGCGCTCTTTGGTAACCCAGACAACCTGTTGCTCGACGAGCCTACCAACGACCTTGACCTTGAGACCGTGGAGTGGCTCGAAGACTATCTCGGTAACTTTGAACACACCGTACTCGTGGTGAGCCACGACCGTCACTTCCTTGACCAAGTATGCACCCACACAGTGGACATCGACTTCGGCAAAGTCACGCTATTCGCTGGTAACTACTCATTCTGGTACGAGAGTTCCCAGCTTGCGCTTCGCCAAGCCCAAAACCAGAAGATGAAGGCCGAGGAGAAGAAAAAACAATTAGAGGAGTTCATTCGACGCTTCTCCGCTAACGTAGCGAAGAGTCGCCAAACTACGAGCCGCAAGAAAATGCTCGAGAAACTCAACATTGCCGAGATAAAACCTTCTACACGCCGATATCCAGGCATCATCTTCCAAATGGAGCGCGAACCAGGTAACCAAATCCTCGAAGTGGAAGGCCTTACAGCCACTGCTGAGGACGGCACTACGCTCTTCAAAGACCTCACGTTCAACGTCGAGAAAGGAGAGAAAGTTGTCTTCCTCAGTCGCGACCCACGCGCCATGACCGCCCTGTTTGAAATCATCAACGGTAATGCCCAGCCCACAGCGGGAACCTATAAATGGGGCATCACAATCACCACCGCCTACCTTCCCTTGGACAACACCAAGTTCTTCGATTCAGACCTCAATATGCTTGACTGGCTCTCGCAGTTTGGCACAGGCAACGAAGTCTACTTCAAAGCCTTCTTGGGACGCATGCTCTTCAAGGACGAAGACGTGCTGAAGAAAGTCAACATACTCTCGGGAGGAGAAAAAATGCGCTGCATGATAGCGCGTATGCAACTCAAGAATGCAAATTGCCTCATCCTTGACACGCCCACCAACCACTTGGACATGGAGAGCATACAAGCCTTTAACAACAATCTCAAACTCTTCAAAGGCAACATACTCTTTGCTTCGCACGACCATGAGTTCATCAACACCGTGGCCAATCGCATCATAGAACTCACGCCAAACGGCCATATCGACAAACTGATGAACTACGAAGACTACATACGCGACGAGCATATCAAGGAACTCAAGGAAAGACTCTACGGTGCGTGAGCCACTTGGCACAACATTTGCAAAAGTCATCTACAAAACAATCCTACAACAATGAAGAAAGCAGACGAAATACCCGTAGAAGCCCCCGAATCAACAGCCCAAGAGGGACAAGAAGTGGTGGAAGTGGACATCGCAGATGCAGACACCCCAGCCGACAACCCCGCTGACGAAGATGAGGACACCATCATCCTGTCAGACGAAGAAAAGTATAAGCTCCTCGCTGACCAACTACAAGCCGCGCAAGCCGAAATAGCCGAGCTCAAAGACAAGAACCTCAGACAAATGGCCGAGTTCGACAACTTTCGTAAACGCACCATCAAGGAGAAAGCCGAGCTCATACTCAACGGCGGCGAGAAAGTACTCACAGCCCTGCTTCCCGTACTCGACGACCTCGAGCGCGCACTGGAGAACATCGAGAAGAGCAGCGATGTAGACACGCTGCGAGAGGGCGTAGAACTCATCTCGACCAAGCTCTATAAGACTTTAGAAACCCAAGGACTATCGCGAATTGATACCACCGACCAAGAGTTCAATACCGATTTCCACGAAGCGATAGCCCTCGTACCGACCGACGAGCCAGAGAAGAAAGGACGCGTCATCGACTGCGTGCAGACGGGCTACAAACTGGGCGACAAAGTCATTCGCCACGCCAAGGTAGCCGTTGGTCAATAGTCCATCCCCATCTCGTATATCCCAACTGCGCACTTACGCAGCGCTACATACCATATTTTATTATCAGACAAACCACATCGCCTCGTTCCCGACAACGGTAGGCACAGCCGTAAGCACCGAACGAATAGGGTAGGAGGCACATCGCAATAAATGGATTACTACGAAATACTGGGCGTAGCCAAGACAGCCACCCCCGAAGAAATCAAAAAAGCCTATCGCAAGGCCGCGCTCAAGTACCATCCCGACCGCAATCCAGGCGACAAAGAAGCCGAAGAGAAATTCAAGGAAGCCGCCCGCGCCTACGAAGTACTCAGCGACGAGCAGAAGCGTGCTCGTTACGACCAGTTTGGCGAAGAAGGACTCAACGGTATGGGTGCTGGATCCGCAGGAATGGATATCAACGATATCTTCAGCCATTTCGGTTCCATCTTCGAGGAATGGGGCATCGGCGGATTTGGCAGTCGTTCAGGCCACGCCCGACACAAAGGGAGCGACCTCCGACTCAAGGTGTCGCTCAACCTTGCTGAAATTCAGAAGGGTTGTACCAAAAAGTTTAAGGTGCGCAAAGATGTCACTTGCACCCATTGCCACGGCACAGGATGTGAGAATGGCGCACAGCCCCAAACGTGTCCGCACTGTGGCGGACAAGGTGTCGTGCTCAACACGCGCAGAACCATGTTCGGACTGATGCAGGTGCAAGAAGCTTGCCCGCATTGCCACGGCGAAGGAACAGTCATCGAAAAGCCCTGCACCCACTGCCATGGCCAGGGTGTGGAGCGAGGCGAAGAAGTGGTCGAGATAGAACTTCCCGCAGGCTTGGCTGACGGTATGATAATGACCGTGCGAGGAAAAGGAAATGCCGCACCACACCAAGGCGTGCCGGGAGATATTCAAGTGCTTGTCAGCGAGCAGCCCCATCCCGAACTGATTCGCGATGGTGACGACCTCATCTACAACCTACTACTCACCATACCGCAAGCCGTACTGGGCGACAGCATAGAAGTTCCGACCATCGAAGGAAAGGCTCGCGTCAAGGTAGCCCCTGGAACACAGCCCGGAACGGCACTCTACCTCAGAGGAAAAGGACTGCCGCGCATCAACTCCTATCACACAGGAGACTTGATTATCAATATATCGGTGTACATCCCTGAGCATATCACAGACGAAGAACGTACATTCTACGAGAAAGAAGTCGGTAAGTCCGATTCGCATAAGTGTTCGCAGTCCGTGAAAGACAAAATCTTTGCTACATTCCGTCGCTACTTCGAGAAATAATCTCCCTCATCGGTTATCTCTCAGCCCACGACAAGTACAAAAGTCCGTTCAAAAAAGCGTAAACGCAAAAAAACGAAGCAAGAAGTTTGGTCATTCCAAATGCATACACTACTTTTGCATTCGCAAACGAAACGATGGCGCGGTAGCTCAGCTGGTTAGAGCGCATGATTCATAATCATGAGGTCGACGGTTCAAGCCCGCCCCGCGCTACAGTCTCAATCAACAAAGAGGATATGTCAACATTGGCACATCCTCTTTTCTATTTACAACGTCCGAGCGTCTCTATCGCAGACGTGGTTGATGAGTATGTGAAGCGGCGCGTTGTTCAAAACTTTTTCTTTTCGCGAAAAGTCTTAGGCAAATCCCCTTTGAGCCGATAGAAGAAACGCGAGAAACTGGACGAGTCGGCAAAGTGTAGGCGTTCGGCAATGGCCGCAATGTGTAGGTCGGTCGTTTGTAGAAGCCAAATGGCCTCCATGAGCAACATCTGATTGATATACTCCACAACCGTTCTTCCTGTGACTTGACGCACGACGCGCGAGAGATGGGTGGGCGTAATGTTGAGTAGGGAAGCATAGAAACTGATGTCGTGGTGCGCTACAAAATGGCGTGGCAACAGACGAAGGAAACCTGTGAAGATCTCGGAGGTGCGTTCGCTACAAGAATGCAGACCTATGTTCCCCTCCATCGTGTGCCGAAGGTCGAGCAGAAACAGCGTGTGGAGCGTGCGCAGACATTCGGCAAGGAAACGATGCTCTCGGCCAAGATAGTACTTTACCTCTTGCATCCGTTTAGTAAAGTGTGCTGCTTGAGGTGGAGTGAGATGCACCACGGGTTGCCCCAGTTCCACTACAGGATAGTACGCTGTGCGAATCATATTCCATACGGCTGGAGATTCGAGCGTGACGCGTTCGTCAGCGATGAGGCAAATCGCTTTGTAGTTTACCGAACCATCCAGTATGCGTACAGACAGTCCAGGGGAGTAAACGTAGAGATCGCCTGGCAAAAGCGTTATCTCCCTGCCAGCGTATGCTATACTGAGCCACCCCTCAAGCACAAGCGTATAGGAATAGGCTGCTAAGGAGTCCTGCATGCGGTTAGCCATGTGCGTAAGCGCTATGTCGGCTTCCGAACAGTAGAATTCATCGGAGGGCACCTCCTCCTTCGGAAGCCCCACTACGTTTTGTAGATATTCACGAAGCGTGTACACGATGATAGAATGATAGAATTGCCTATGGCCAAATTTGAAGATGCTAATGCTGAAGGGAGTATATCAGTCAGCCACAAGATGGGATTAGCCCGAATCAATCACGAGACAAATAAAGGCTTATGTGTTATCTTTTCTGTTTACGCGATAGCAGCATTTCTTTCGGCATCTTACAAGCGTCCTCCTTACGGCGTAGTCTGCTCCGCCTTCAATAACGACACTCAGCATCTACTCGAAGCAAACGCTACTCTCCTATAAATCCTCATGACCGATCTGGGTTTTAGGCAAAAGTAATATAATAAGGAGAACAAAATGTAGTTCCCCACAATTATTTATTGAGAGACTGTAAGTATGCTTTCAGAAGACGCTCAAAAATAACAATTCAGGCCATGTCTTAAAAAGAAGATAGGCAAGTTCAGAGGGGAGTATCCGATATGGAAAGTTCAACAGTTGAACTATTTCTATGAACAAAAAGCCTTCATCAGCCCATTCTTGTTCTGAATGAACCACTTTCGTATATAAAAATACGTATAAAAACGATTTTTGTCCTTGTTAACCTATCCTTTTTCACTAACTTTGCAGCAATTAAGCAAAAAACAAATCAATAAATACGTAATTACAATTATGGAAAGTACCAAAAGAGTCTACACTTTCGGCAAAGGCCAAGCCGAAGGACGTGCAGACATGCGTGAGTTGCTTGGTGGCAAGGGCGCCAATCTCGCAGAAATGAACCACATCGGAGTTCCCGTGCCTCCTGGTTTTACCATTACCACTGATGTTTGTAATGAGTACTACGAGGTAGGAAAAGACAAGGTGGTAGAACTTCTGCGCCAAGAGGTAGAAGCAGGTATGCGCCACATCGAGAATCTCATGGACAGCAAGTTTGGTGATCCCACCAATCCGCTCTTGCTCAGTGTGCGCAGCGGTGCACGCGCTTCGATGCCAGGTATGATGGATACGATTCTCAACCTCGGTCTGAACGATGAAGTGGTTGAGGGACTCGCTCGCAAGACGGGCAATGCGCGTTTCGCATACGATGCCTATCGTCGTTTCGTACAGATGTATGGCGACGTGGTTATGGGTCTCAAGCCAGCCAATAAAACAGAAATTGACCCCTTCGAGGCCATTATCGAAGCTGTCAAAGAGGAGCGTGGTGTGAAGCTTGACAACGAATTGCAGACCGAAGACCTCAAAGAACTCGTTGTTCGCTTCAAAGCAGCAATCCTCGAGCGTACAGGCCAAGCCTTCCCAACTGATCCCGTTGAGCAGCTCTGGGGAGCTATCTGCGCCGTGTTTGACTCATGGATGAACGAGCGCGCTATCCTCTACCGCAAGATGGAAGGCATTCCCGCAGAGTGGGGTACGGCCGTGACCTGTATGGCAATGGTATTCGGTAACATGGGTGACACCAGTGCTACAGGCGTATGCTTCAGCCGCAATGCTGCAACGGGCGAAAACCTCTTCAATGGTGAGTGGCTCGTCAATGCACAGGGTGAAGATGTTGTAGCAGGTATTCGCACACCGCAGCAAATCACCAAGATAGGTTCACAGCGCTGGGCTGAGCTGCAAGGCATCAGCGAAGAAGAGCGCGCTGCTAAGTATCCCTCGATGGAAGAGGTTATGCCAGAGATTTATGCCGAACTCAATGGTATTCAAGAGAAGCTGGAAAACCACTACAGCGATATGCAGGATATGGAGTTCACCGTGCAAGAAGGTAAACTCTGGTTCCTCCAGACACGTAACGGTAAGCGCACTGGCGCAGCCATGGTGAAGATTGCTATCGACCTTCTCCACGAAGGAAAGATTGACGAGAAGACTGCTATTCTTCGCTGCGAACCCAATAAGCTCGATGAACTACTGCACCCCGTATTCGACAAGCAAGAATTGGCCAAGGCTAAGAGCCTGACACGCGGTTTGCCCGCCAGCCCTGGTGCTGCCTGTGGACAAATCGTCTTCTTCGCTGACGATGCAGCTAAGTGGGCAGCCGATGGTCACAAAGTAGTACTTGTTCGCTTAGAGACTTCACCCGAAGATCTCGCAGGTATGGCTGTGGCCGAAGGTATTCTCACCGCTCGCGGTGGTATGACCAGCCACGCTGCAGTTGTAGCGCGCGGAATGGGTAAGTGCTGCGTAAGTGGTGCAGGTGCTATCAATGTTAACTACAAGAATCGCACCGTTGAAATCGATGGTAAAGTACTCAAAGAAGGCGACTATATCAGCATCAATGGCTCTACTGGCGATGTATACGAAGGCGAAGTCAAGACCCGTGCAGCAGAACTCAGTGGAAGCTTTAGTGAACTGATGAATCTCTGCGACAAATACACACGTCTGAACGTGCGTACCAACGCAGACACTCCTCACGATGCCAGCGTAGCTCGTCAGTTTGGTGCTACAGGTATCGGTCTCTGCCGCACAGAGCACATGTTCTTCGATGCAGAGAAGATTGTTGCCATGCGCGAGATGATTCTCAGCGAGTCACTTGAAGGACGTAAGAAAGCACTCGAGAAACTCTTGCCTTTCCAGAAGAACGACTTCATCGGTATCTTCAAGGCCATGGATGGCTGTCCTGTAAATATTCGTCTGCTCGACCCACCTCTCCACGAGTTTGTACCTCAAGACAAGAAAGGCCAGGAAGAGATGGCCGAGGATATGGGCGTGACCGTAGAGTATATCAAACAGCGTGTAGACAGCTTGAGTGAGCACAATCCTATGCTCGGTCACCGTGGTTGTCGTCTCGGAAATACCTATCCCGAAATCACACAGACACAGACACGTGCCATCCTCAGTGCAGCCTGTGAACTCAAGAAACAAGGTCTCGACCCCAAACCCGAGATTATGGTGCCGCTTACAGGTAGCGTCTTTGAGTTTGAAGCCCAGGAGCGTGTGATTCGCGCCGAAGCCGCCAAAGTGTTTGAAGAAGAAGGCATTGAAGTACCCTTCAAGGTCGGCACAATGATAGAAATTCCTCGTGCAGCCCTTACCGCAGACTGTATCGCACGTAGCGCAGAGTACTTCAGCTTTGGTACAAACGACCTCACGCAGATGACCTTTGGTTATTCACGCGACGACATTGCCAGCTTCTTGCCAGTATACTTAGACAAGAAGATCCTCAGCGTAGACCCCTTCCAAGTTCTCGATCAGCGAGGCGTAGGCCAGCTCATCCAGATGGCTGTAGACAAGGGTCGCAGCGCACGTCCCGAACTCAAATGCGGTATTTGCGGCGAGCACGGTGGTGAGCCAAGCAGTGTGAAGTTCTGTCACCAAATCGGCCTCAACTACGTCAGCTGCTCCCCATTCCGTGTGCCTATCGCACGTTTGGCCGCAGCCCAAGCAGCCGTTGAGGAATAACAGACAGTTAGTTATTCAAGTACTGATAGCGTTAGGCGGAAGTTCCTTTGTTGGGAACTTCCGCCTAACTTCTTAATACGAAATTCAACAGTGCGGCACTTTGATATAGAAAATCAAGGCTCAGTATAAATGTTGTGGGGATTGCTCCATTCTATGAGGAACTTGAGTGACCCTACGCGAAAAACAGGAAAGGCCTTTTATTTGCTTAGATAAGCCTTTCGGTCATTAACAATGCCGCTAAGGTTTTGAGCTGCCCAATTGACAAGTTCATTGAGGAGAGGTGTCAATGTCCTTGCTCTGTCAGTCAGTTGATACTCGACGCGCGGCGGCACTTCTGCGTAGGCATGACGTGTTACCAGCCCGTCGGCTTCAAGGTCGCGCAAGGTACGGGTCAGCATCTTCTGCGAGATATCAGGGATAGCCTGTCCAATCTCCTTGAAGCGCATAGGAGCCTTTGCCGGTTCCAGCGTCAGTAAGATGAGAATACTCCACCTGTCGCCGATACGGGCAATCACATTCCGAATGGGGCAGTTGGGGAAGTGAGCATCCACGATTTTACCTGCTATATCCATATCTAACTAAATTTTCAAGATTATCTTTCCGCCTGCACCGCCTTTCTCCAGAAGGGTGTGGGCTTCCACGATTTCGTCCAAAGAGAATACTTTGCTGTACAGGGGCTTGATGTGGGCTTTTGCTATCAGCGAGAAAATGCCGTCAATGGCTTCCTGCGTGGGGAAGTTCGAGAAAAAGCCCGTAAGGAACACGCCGTTGGGGATGTACTTAATGGGATCGAACTGCTGAACGGTGAAGACATTGCCGAGAACTCCCGTGCTGCAGACGTAACCGGGGCGACTCACGGTGAGCAGCGAGTCGCGCAACGTTTTAGGACCAATCAGCTCCAAGACCTTATTGGGGCGCACGGGCAGCCCACCGTCGCTGATGCATCCATCGTCGATGATGCAATGGTCTGCACCGATAGCCTTCAACTTCTCAAACGACGACTCGCGACGGGCAGCGGCAATGACGGTGGCTCCGATGGCTTTGGCCAGTTGGATGGCGGCCTGCCCCACCGTACTGGTGGCGCCGCGGACGAGCAGGGTGTCATTTGCACGCAGCAGCAAGCACTCTTTCTGCGAACCATAGGCCGTGTAGTAGGTCTCAGGTATAGCTGCGAGCGAAAGCCAGTCGAGCGCGGAATCTACCTTGAACACGTTCCTCGACGGCAGCAGAGCATACTCGGCATAACTTCCATTGAACGAGCGCCCCATGCCGCCCATAAGGGCAATGACCCTGTCTCCCGTAGCCAGCCCCGAATCTGATGGGTCAGCCACTTCACCGACACACTCAATACCTGGAACGATGGGCGTATTGATATAATCGTTGTCGGCCTCAAACATCCTCAAGAGAACTTCCGAATGGTTAAGCCCTGCAGCATACACCTTCACCAGCACCCATCCAGGTCTTACTTGCGGCACGGGAATCTCGCTAACCTTCAGGTCTTCTGCCTTGCAGCACTTCTCCAATACAATCGCTTTCATACGCTTAATCTAATCTGATGATGGCATCCGCTGGACAATTCTCAAAGCAGTTACCGCAATGAAGACAATGCTCCGGCTGGATATGAAAGGGCTCACCTCCCTCAATACAACTTTGCGGGCAATTGGCTTGGCAGGTGCCACAGCCGATGCATTGTTCGGTAATCTCGAAGCCTTTGCATTCAGGCTCTGCATCGCCCATCGTGAAGTAGGCGCGGTCAATGGGGCGCACGCCAAGGTTGAAATACTCAATCTGTGCATCGCGAATGACGAAGATGATACCTATACTGCGAGTATCACCAGGATAGACATTTACCAGATAAGGTTGTTCCTCGAAGATGACATCCTTCCAGTGTTCCTGTTCGTCGTCGGGCACGGGCTTCGCCACAGCCGACAGGCGAATCATCTCCTTGAACTTCGTCAGCGCATGAATCTGTACATGCCCGTCATCCATCAACTGCTGGCAGAAATTCTTTCCGCGAGCCGTATAGAAGTAGATAGCATCCAGCTCGTAGTGAATAGCCGAGATGCTCCGGGCCTGGGGATGGCCGTGCTTATCTACAGTGGCGAATGTCAGAATGCCTACATAACCGAGTTTCTTGATACAGGTTTCAGCGTCCATAACTATTCATTTTTCACTTCTTTCCAGCACTGAGGGTCTGGGGCATAGAAATTCTTGATATATCCGTAGGCGACGGCAGGACAGCCTCGGCAGAAACGGAGCAGTTCGCACCCGCGGCACTTCTCAAAGTGTTCGTGCTGGCGATACACGTCCATCTTCGGGCCGTGGAAGACATCGTACAGTTCCTCTTCGACCGTACCTACATACCTCTGAAAGCGGCGACAGGCCATCAGACGCCCCTCAGCAGAAATGGTGAAATGGCAGTTGCCACAATTGCAGCCGTCGTAGATGGTGTCCTCTGCGAGGCCTTCAGGAATCTTGAAGAGTCCCTTCTCGTAGAGGAAGAGCGTCCAAAGGTGATCCTTCAGATTAAAAGTCGTTTCAGAGTTCTTGTACTGCTCAAACTTTGCCCAACATTTTTCCAAGAACCGGCGATAGCGCAACGGCTCCACATGCCAAGTTTCTTGATGCGCCCTGTCTTCGCTCGTGGGACAATAGCGACCAAAAGCAAAAATGTCGGCCTTGCGCTCCACGATAACATCAATCAACTGCGGTATTTCGTCAA
>JAFVCB010000037.1 GCA_017479555.1 Bacteroidaceae bacterium
AAGTCGTTAGCGTATCTTGAGCGTGATGATGGCTGCCGCTGCGAGCAATATGCTGGTAATCCAGAAGCGCACCGTAATCTTGCTCTCGTGCCATGCGCCGCGTGGCCAGCGTAGGACGTATTTGCAGTCGGGGTCTAAGTTCTCGGGCAGGACGCGGAAGTTGTCGTGAATGGGCGTGCGCTTAAAGATGCGTTGCTTAACGCCACGGCGCTTACCCCACTTGTAGTAACCCACCTGCATCATCACGCTGAGACTCTCCATGAAGAAGATGAAGCAGAGCACGGGCAACAAGAGTTCCTTGTGGATGATGATGGCCAGTACGGCGATGATACCACCGATGCACAGCGACCCCGTGTCGCCCATAAAGACTTGGGCGGGATAGGCATTGTACCATAGGAAACCTATCAAAGCGCCCACCATCGCAGCCGTGAAGACCACTAATTCTTGCGAGCCCGGGATGTACATGATGTTGAAGTAGCTGGCAAACTCGATGTGACTGCTCACGTAGGCCAACACGCCCAAGGCCAGCATGATGATGGCTGAGTTGCCCGCCGCCATACCGTCCATGCCGTCGTTGAGGTTAGCACCGTTGCTCACGGCCATAATCACGAAGATGGTCATCAGCACAAAGATAATCCACCCACCAGCACTCTGATACTGCCCCAAGAAGGCAGTGAGCGAGGCGTAGTCGAGGTTGTTGTCCTTGACAAAAGGTATCGTGGTCTTGGTACTCTTCACGGGCGAACTCTTGTGTACAATCTCGGTGCGGTCGGCATCGCGTTCGCGTGTGACATTCTCGTGTATGGTGGCATCGGGGCTGAGGTATAGCGTCAAGCCCACAATGAGGCCAAGCAGCATTTGGCCTAAGAGTTTGTAACGACCTGCGAGTCCATCCTTATTCTTTCTGAAAATCTTGATATAGTCGTCTAAGAAGCCTATGAGACCGAGCCACACCGTGGTGACTATCATCAGAATGAGATAGGTGTTGCGCAGACGGCCTAAGAGCAAGGTGGGTACCAATATCGCTACAATGATGATGATACCTCCCATAGAGGGTACACCAATCTTCTTCACGCCGAAAGGATCTATTTTGACGTCGCGCTGCGTCTCGCTGATGTTCTTGCGCTTCATGTACTTGATGAAGTGTTCTCCAAACCACGCCGAGATAACCAGAGCCGTGATGAGAGCCAAGAGCGAGCGGAAAGAGATGTAATGCCACATTCCCGAACCAGGAATGCCAAATTGCTCTAAGAAACGAAAGAGATAGAAAAGCATAGCCTATAAAGACGTTTTCGAGGTGCGTGTGAATAGCTTGTGTTATTTCTCTATGCCGAAGGCCTTGCGTATCTCCTCGTGATCATCGAAGTGGTGTTTCACACCTTTCACTTCTTGGTAGGGTTCGTGCCCTTTTCCAGCCACCAAGATGATGTCGCCCGCCTGTGCCAAAGCGGTGGCTGTGCGAATGGCTTCTCTGCGATCCACAATGCAGATGGTCTTCTGCTTCTGCGCCTCGTCCAGTCCTGCGGCCATGTCGGCCACGATGGCTGCTGGCTCTTCGAAGCGCGGGTTGTCGCTGGTGAGTATCACACGGTCGCTGTGGTTGGCTGCTTCGCGTGCCATGATGGGACGTTTACCTTTGTCGCGATTGCCACCAGCTCCGCAGACCGTGATGACTTTGCCGCCCCGCTTAATCTCATTGATGGCTTCGAGTACATTGATGAGCGCATCGGGGGTGTGAGCGTAGTCTACGATGGCGCTGAAACCCTGTGGCGAACGAATGGCTTCGAAGCGACCATTCACGGGATGGAGCGTAGACAGCGCGCGGAGCGTGGACTCGCGGTCTACACCGAGCAGGCGAGTAGCTCCATAAACGGCTAACAAATTCTGCACATTGAAGCGTCCCACAAAGCGTACGCTGACTTCCTGCCCGTCCATATCGAGCAGCATGCCTTCGATGCTTTCTTCGAGGATGCGCGCCTTGAAGTCGGCAGCGGTGCGTACAGAGTATGTGCAAATCTTAGCGGCACAGTTCTGTACCATAATCTGTCCGTTGCTGTCGTCGGCATTGGTGATGGCAAAGGCCTCTTTGGGTAAGTGGTCGAAGAAGAGTTTCTTGGCGTCTCGATAGTTCTCGAACGTCTTGTGATAGTCCAAGTGGTCGCGTGTGAGGTTCGTGAAGATGCCTCCCGCAAAGGTCAAACCGCCGATGCGTTGTTGCTGAATGGCATGCGAGGAACATTCCATAAAGGCGTATTCACATCCCGCTTCAACCATCTCTGAGAGCAGACGGTTGAGACTGATGGGGTCGGGGGTGGTATGCGTGGCGGGCACTTCGCGCTCGTCGATGTAGTTGCATACGGTACTCAACAGGCCTGCCTTATGTCCCAAGGCGCGAAACATCTGATAGAGTACGGTCGCGATGGTGGTCTTACCGTTCGTACCCGTCACGCCCACGAGCTTGAGTTTCTGGGAGGGATTGCCATAGAAGGTTGTGGCTACAGGACCGATGGCGCTCTCTGTGTCGGCCACCTTGACAAACGTGATGTCAGAAGGCACGTCAGAGGGTATTTCGTCCGAAACGAGAATGGCCACGGCACCTTGCTCAATGGCTTTGGGGATAAAGGTATGCCCGTCGGTCTGTGTGCCTTTTACGGCCACAAAGAGACTGCCAGGAATGACTTGGCGCGAGTCGGTACAGACGGCGGTTATAGTTGTCGCAAGAGACCCTTGGTGGGAAAGAACCTGTACGGGGCTGAGTATTTCTTGAAGTGTCATAGGTAGATATGGTTTTCGTGAGATGATTTTCGAGAACAAATGGGATAACAATCCATGTAGAGGGTAGGCGAGGGCTTTTGCTGCTTAGAGCGGACATCATGCCGCGTGCGGCTTCGCAGCGCTACCGCCCTATTTCTTTTTAGCAGGGGTGGCGGGCTGCGCTGGTTTTTTCTTGGGCGTGGTAGTGCTTTGTCGCTGAGGCGTGGCCTTAGGCTTAGGCTGCGGAGCTGGAGCCTCCTTCTTGGGTTTAGGCTTAGGTTGTGAGGCAGGTGCTGCGGCAGTGCGTGCCGTCTCTTTCTTGGGTGAAGATTGTTGCAGCGAATCCGCCTTAGCACGGGCAGCCTTGACACTGTCGGCACGTAGCTGTTCGGCTTGCTCTGCTTCAGCTGCCAATTCTGCTTGCAGGCTATCGGCCATTTCTTCGCGTTGCTCCTTGTTGCCTAAATAGATGTATACCGTATCGCCGCGCGTAAAGGGTTGGCCCGCGCGTATACTCTGTCTGCCTACATGCCCCACGCCTTTAGCTCTCACGTGGAGGCCTAAACTCTCTAAGCGGTAGACTACATCGCGTAGCCCATAGCCTGTGACATCGGGCATGATACCTTTGGTCTGCAGCGTGTCGGCTTGGTAGATTGTTGACGAGCCGCTGTTGGAGAACGCACCCCAAGAGAGTATATCGTTTTCTGGAAGAGGTGCGGGCATACTGAGGCCTAAGGACTTCATGACGCGTTGTGCTGACGACGCATTGCCCGCAGCAATGAGAGGTGTGTGGGCAAAGACACTGTCCGTGGCCGAAGTGAGATCCTCGGTGCGCCGTTGCGACATGACGGTTTCGGCTATTTGCTTAAACACAGGTCCGCAAGTGGTGCCACCATAGACGCTGCCACCCGATTTCACACAGACAATCATGGAGTACTGAGGCGCATCGCTGGGGAAATAGCCTACGAAGGACACTAAGTAACGATTCTTGAAGCCGCCTTTTTCCCATACCTGTGCTGTTCCCGTCTTGCCCGAAATCTCAAAACGTTTGGTGCGCACGAGTTTGGCTGTGGCATGCTTACCCTTTACGACGGCAGACAAGCAGCGTTGAATGTCAGCCACCGCGTGTTCGCTGGCCATACGCTCGCGCACGGCTACTGGTGGGAATTCCTCAATCGTCTCACCGTTGCGACTCAGGTGGGTGACAAAGCGTGGACGCATCATCCTGCCACCATTGGCTATGCCATTGTAGAAAGTGACGGTGGTGATAGGCGGAATCTGTGTTTCGTAGCCAAAGCTCATCCAAGCCAGTGCCGTCTTCGACCAGTTGCTGAGGTCTTTCTTAGGCATACGTATTCTTGGGGGCTTGTATTCCTTGAATGGTAAATCGAGGTCGGCTCGCACACCGATACGGTCGAGTCCGTTGACAAACGACCACGGGTCGCTGTGGTAGAGGCGGTCGATAGTTGTACCTACTGCTACGTTTGACGAGCGTTCTATGGCTTCTATGGCAGGTATCTGCCCTGGGCCACTACCATTGCGCCAGCCCGAATCTTTGATCCAAGAGCCATACATATTATATTGTCCGCCGTGGGCATTGACCATGTCGTCGAGATGGAGCTTGCCGTCGTCGAGAGCTACCAAAAACGACATGGGTTTGAATACCGAGCCAGGCTCCATGAGCTGCGATAGAGCCAAATGGTCCATGTAGTAGAAGTGTCCATCCTTGGCTCTGGAGAGAGTCACCATGGCTTTGACATCGCCCGTTGGCACATCCATGAGGATGCAGATGCCGTATTCGGCTTCATCCATCGTGACGAGTTTGTTGCGCAAGGCTTCTTCCACAATGTCTTGCATATTGATGTCCATTGTGGTGTGGAGGTCGCAGCCATCCGTGGCGGGT
>JAFVCB010000038.1 GCA_017479555.1 Bacteroidaceae bacterium
GTATTGGAAGAAAAAATATGAGAAAAAACTTGTTTCAAAAGAAATCCTGTTTTACCTTTGCACTCGCAAACACGGAGATAACCCTCCAAACATACTTTTTTGGTGCGTTAGTTCAGTTGGTTAGAATATCTGCCTGTCACGCAGGGGGTCACGGGTTCGAGTCCCGTACGCACCGCAAACTTACTTTAAGAGGCTTTATATAGAGTTATATAAAGCCTCTTTTTTTTTTATCATTTCATTTGTCTTCCCTATAAATCCTTTTCAGAGGTTAAGAAAGTGAGACAAGTAACAACAGGGTTCAGTAGAAATCTATATTGAGCCAAATACATAGTTTGATACCCTTTCGACAAATAAAGATTCAGCGGATAAAGTGCTTCATACACTTCATCGCGCTAATTTGCTTATTCTTATTGGCAAGCTGTTCGCCTATTCGTTTATTAGGCGAAGAAGAGACGATGCTTTCGCGTGTTACGCTACAAAGTGACACGCGAGAGGTTGTACCTGACGAGTATCGTGGATACATTCGTCAAGAAGCAAACTCGCGGTGGTTCAATCTCGTAAAAGTGCCATTAGGCATCTATTCTCTCTCCCATGCAGACACTACTCGTCGAGGCGGACGGCTTTGGCGGCGCATCGGTCAGGCTCCTGTCGTATATGACAGTGCTGCGACAACGCAGAGCGTTACGTCACTTCAAGCAGCCATGCGCACGCATGGATACCTAAAGGCCAAGGTTGATGTACAAGAGAAGCATCATAATCGGCGCACCAGTGTGCGCTACGAGATGCATCCTGGCGAACTTTGGACTATAGACAGTGTAGTTTATGAGAGTGACGACTCGACCATGTTGGCAAGGCTACATGAACTATCTACCACGAGTCTTATCCAACCCGGTTCTCCACTTGACGTGGCTCTACTTTCAGCTGAACGCGATCGCATCATCACTACGCTGCAAAACAAGGGGTACTATGCGCTCAACAAAGACTATATATCTTTTATTGCCGACACACTGAGCGATAGGCACGCCACGCTACTGCATCTCATCCTGTCACATCCAGACGCGGCACATTCTGCTACAGCCTATCAGCAACACACCCTGCGCTATGTGGATATATATGAAGGCGCAAGTTTGACGGACTCGGCGCAGACAACGTCCTATCGCAACCTTAATATCCACTATGCCAAACGCTTATGGCTTCATCGTCACGTATACGACAACCATACGGCATTGCGCAGCGGACAACTCTACGCTGAGCGCGATGTGCAAGCTACCTACGTAGGTTTGGGAGCACTGCAGGCCGTAGGGTATACCATGGTGCGTGTACGTCCTGTACCCATAACCGAGACGGATAGTCTCCATCCCGAACTTGATGCACAAATTGTGATACAGCCCGCCGACCGATACACGGTCAGTGCCGAGGCGGATGGCACCAACACCAATGGTGATTTTGGTGCCGCCCTCTCTTTCACGTTTACCAACCGCAACGCATTCCGTGGCGCGGAGATGCTCAACCTAAAACTGCGTGGTGCTTACGAAGCCATCAAAGGGTTGGAGGGCTATAAAGATCAGAACTATATTGAATATAGTGCAGAAATCAGTCTACGGTTGCCGACTTTCAAATTCCCCTTCATGCCTCGCAAGCTCAACAGAGAATTGCATGCCATATCGGAATTGGGGCTTATGTACAATTCTCAAGATCGTCCTGAGTTTCATCGCCGTATACTCACTGCGCGTTGGGCATACAACTGGCAACACCATAGCAATCCACACCTGCAGCACACACTTGATGTGCTACACATCAACTACGTATTCTTGCCATGGATTTCCGAAACGTTCCGCACCGAATACCTTGAGGGTACAAATGCGCGCAGTTCCATTCTGCGAAACACGTACGAAAATCTGCTCATCATGCGTATAGGCTATGGTTTCGTGTACAATTCGCGCGGCCTACTCCCCTCCTCTACTTCTGCACCAACATCGCGCGGATGGCAATTGCGCTTCAATGTGGAAACAGCTGGCAATCTGCTCTATGCTGTGTCGCATTTGGGTGTATTCAACAAGGATGGCTCTGGACAATACGAAGCCCTGGGCATCCCTTTCTCGCAGTATGCCAAGTTCGACCTTGACTATGCCTCTTCCTTAGCCATTGACGACAACAACAGCATCGCGCTGCACGCGCTCTTCGGACTGGCTATCCCCTATGGCAACTCGTTCGTTGTTCCCTACGAGAAACGCTACTACGCTGGTGGAGCCAATAGCGTGCGTGGATGGAGTGTGCGCGAGCTTGGTCCTGGTGGTTACCACACCGCAGATGGCAAAGTTAATTTTGTTAATCAAACAGGTAACCTTCAGCTCCTGCTGTCAGCAGAATATCGCACCAAACTCTTTTGGAAATTCAACGGTGCAGCCTTTATCGATGCGGGTAATATATGGAATACCAGACGCTACGCTGACATTCCTGACTCGCAATTCAAGTTCAACAAGGTTTGGAAACAAATCGCTGTAGCCTATGGCATAGGTTTACGCTTCAATATGGACTACTTCATTCTTCGTTTCGACGCTGGCATGAAAGCCATAAACCCTGCAGTACCCTCTGGCAAAGAGCACTACCCTATCGTTCATCCCAAGTTTTCGCGCGACTTTGCACTCCATTTCGCTGTTGGTCTACCATTTTGACCTTTCTCACCATTCTATTCTCCCTCTCGAATATACCTAAATAGATTATGGATCTTTTTTCCGAACAATATCCTCTGGAATTTATCAGTTTTGGTAGTGGCAGCAGTGGCAACTGCTACGTGCTGCGACGAGGCACAGCATGCATACTCATCGATTTGGGTATTGGCATTCGCGCCTTTAAGCGCTATCTCTACCAATACGGTCTCCATCCCCGCCACTTTGTAGCAGCTTTTGTCACGCACGACCATACCGATCACGTCAAGGCTATCGGCAAATTTGCTATTGAGACGGGTATACCCGTATATTCTACGGAGTTAGTACACGAAGGTATGAAGCGCAACAAGTTTATGACTCGCAAAGTACCCGAGGCGCAAGTCCGCACGCTTGAGGTCGGCCAATCGGTTAGCGTGTCGGGCATCAGCATAACGGCCTTTCCTGTACCACACGATAGTCGCGACTGCGTAGGCTATTTCGTACAAGCAGGCAACGCCAGTCTATGCATAGCTACCGACGTAGGCGCTCCCACCGACGAGATACGTCAAGCACTCCGCCAAGCCAACTATATCGTACTGGAAGCAAACTACGACCTACCGATGTTGGCCACAGGACGATATCCTCAGTTCCTTAAAGACCGCATACGAGGCGGACACGGCCATCTCTCGAACGAAGAAACCGCAGAACTTCTTGCGCAAACAATCCACGCTGAGACCAAACATATATGGCTCTGCCACCTCAGCGAGGAGAACAACACCCCGCAGCAAGCACTCAAAACCGTGCGTGACCATTTAGACAAACGACAGGTTTCCCTGCCCGAACATTTGGTCATCGAAGCACTGCCACGTACACGTCCTATAGAACTTTGTAGACTGGAATAATCCTAATTTAACCACAAAACTTCAAAAAAACAGCCATAAAAGTTGCTCATACCACAAAGTTTATCTACTTTTGCATCGCCTTAGACGAATAAGGCACCTTGACCGAGTGGTTAGGTAGCGGTCTGCAAAACCGTTTACAGCAGTTCGAATCTGCTAGGTGCCTCCATTCTTCCATACTCATACTTAAGTCTAGACGAAAGAGGCTGCCGTTGAGAAACGCCAGTCTTTTTTTTATGTCCAAAAGTCTTAGATTTAAGTGCTTTTTCTTATTTTCGCGTGCCATATATCAGAGCGACAAGTAGCGGCTCTTATCATTCCACTCACCAGCCATGCGCAAGGACACACTCTTAGACTACGTACGTACGGGTCAGCCGATGACGGGCGGGCAGCAACTTCAGTTGGCTGTGATGCTCTCCGTACCCGCTATTATGGCGCAGCTCTCGTCCATCGTGATGGAATATATAGATGCGTCAATGGTGGGTAGCTTGGGTGCTGAGGCCAGTGCCAGCATCGGCTTGGTGGCTTCCACCACTTGGCTATTTTGGGGACTATGCAGCGGCCTGTCGAGCGGTTTTTGTGTACAAATAGCCCATCGCATCGGAGCGCGCGACCAGAAAGGGGCACGCGACGTGGTTCGTCAAGGCTATACAGCAGTATTCCTCTTTGGACTGACGCTCGGGCTGATAGGTGCAGCCATCAGTCCCTTCCTACCCACATGGTTGGGCGGTGACGAGAGCATACGCGCCGATGCCACGCGCTACTTCATGATACTTACCTTAGGTATGCCCTTAGAGGTGTTTTTCTATCTCTCTGCGGGCATGTTGCGAAGCAGTGGCAACATGCTCGTGCCCGCTTCGTTGGGTGTCATGGCTTGCGTACTCGATGTGGCCATCAACTTTCTTCTCATCTTTCCCACTCGCTCTCTGACGCTTTTGGGCTACACATTCGTTATGCCTGGCATGGGTTTAGGGGTGACGGGAGCTGCCGTCGGGAGTTTATTGGCTTTCACCATCAGTGCTGCCGCAATGACGTGGTTTCTCGTCGTACGCTCCAAAGAGCTGCGCCTCTTAGGCGAACACGGGAGTTTTATCCCTCAGCGTGCCACGCTGCAGCGCGCTGCCCGTATCGGCATACCTATGATGTTTCAGCATACCGCGATGTGTTTAGCCCAGATTGTCACAACGATAATCGTGGCTCCTTTAGGCACATTTGCCATAGCCGCCCACTCCTTTGGCATCACGGCTGAGAGTATAGCCTATATGCCTGGCTATGGCATCAGCGACGCTGCCCAGACCCTGATGGGACAAAGTTTGGGTGCAGGCCGACGGGACTTGATGAATCGTTTTGCCATGGTCACAGTGGGACTGGGCATAGCCGTAATGACCTTAATGGGAGTGCTGATGTATGTGGCAGCACCACTCATGATGGGACTACTCACGCCCGTTGAGGCCGTGCGAAACTTGGGCATAGACTGTTTGCGCATTGAGGCGTGGGCAGAACCTATGTTTGCAGCGGCGATTGTCACCTATGGCGTCTTTGTGGGTACGGGCGACACGTTCAAACCCTCACTGATGAACCTTATTTCGATGTGGGCTGTGCGACTGACCTTAGCCGCAATACTGGCCTCCACCTATGGACTCAAAGGTGTATGGATAGCCATGGCCATAGAACTGACGTTCCGAGGATTTATCTTCTTGTTGCGTCTGGCCTACAAGATACATCAAGGATGGAAAGGCGTTGGGAAGTAACATAGAGTTCCTAAATCCCCTATCCTGCCTGCATCGTCCATATATCAAAACAGCGTGAGAGCAAAATTATTTAAGCAACTAACCTATTTACACGAGATATGAAACTTATAGAAAATCAAGAATTTGGAGGAGAACGTCCGCTATATTGTGAACAAAACCTTCACCTACGCGGAGTAACCATTCACGCGGGAGAGAGTGGTATCAAAGAATGCAAGAACATCATGTGCGAAGACTGCACTTTTGAGGGCAAATATCCTTTGTGGAACACCGACCACTTCGTGGTGCGTCACTGCAAGTTTGAAGAAACAGCCCGTGCTGCCCTGTGGTACTCACGCGACCTTGAGATGACAGACACGCTTGTTGAAGCTCCCAAGATGTTTCGCGACATGCAGAAACTTTCGCTTGAACGCGTAGAGCTACCTAATGCATTGGAGACACTCTGGCACTGTCGCGACATACGGCTGAAAGACTGCAAGATACACAAGGGTGACTACATCATGATGTTCTGCGACGGCATAGAGATAGACCATTGCTACATACAAGGCAACTACAGTTTTCAGTACAGCAAGAACATCGTCATTCACAATAGCATTCTCGACACGAAAGATGCCTTTTGGGAGACCGACAACTGCACCGTTTACGATTCAACCATCTCGGGAGAGTTTCTGGCCTGGAACAGTCGCAACCTGCGCTTAGTTCGCTGCCACATACGCGGTTCGCAACCTCTTTGCTACTGTGACAACTTGATTCTCGAGGACTGCACATTCGATCCCGATAGCGACTTAGCCTTAGAATATAGCGACGTGAAGGCCACGATACGCAGCCACATACACAGCGTGAAGAATCCCCGCCACGGCTCCATTCGCGCTTTCAGCTATGGTGAAATCATCCTCGACGACAACATCAAAGCACCTGCCGACTGCATCATAGAGCGCTTGCCATACGATGAAGCGTAATCATCGAGGCAATTAGCTGCGGTATATAGCCGTAGTTTGCACGATTTGGTCTGCCGCCCCCTTCGGGACTTACGCTCCGCGTTTGACACGGTACGTACCCAAGCCCCGAGGGGGCGGCAGACCATAGGTAAATATGAAGTGTTAGACCATTAACAAATAGGACGTACCTTTAACAAAAAGATTGATAAACACTGAAAAATAACCGTCAAAAAACATGGGGGTCTTTGCCTGAAAAAATCTGCAAAATCGAACCTTATATGGTCAAAAACTGCAACTCGAAAGCTAAAAATCACGGCGCGCAAGGAAGAAAAAACTACATAGGCATGTAGAAAAAACTACCTCGGCACATAGAAAAAACTACATACCGAGGTAGTAACGCCCCTATTTTTAGCCCATTTCCATGGGTTTAGATGTCCGCCTCCTTTAACCACTACAAAGTTAATCCTCCATTTGAGAAAGCACAAATTGACGCAGAAGAAAAA
>JAFVCB010000039.1 GCA_017479555.1 Bacteroidaceae bacterium
CTATCCTCGCGCTTGGCTGAGCAGTGCTCCCGACAAGTATGTACATTGGTTCCCTGGCACTGCAGAGGGTCAAATAGCCTTTGCTATTTGCTATGGCAATGGTGTAGATGGCTATGCATCATATCTCACACAGGGTATCTATACTGTTAATGATGCAGAAGCAGTCGTATCCAGCACCAGCGGTGACTATACAGCTCCCAACGCGCAGTGGATTCTCGAAGAGGCTACTGACGTGGCTATCAAGCTCAACGATGGTCAGGACGGTAATTTCTACGCTACCTTCTATGCTCCCTTCGACGTGACGCTCAATGGTGCTACAGCCTATACCGCTACACTCAACGAAGAGAAGACGCTCGCAAGCTTCACCGAACTCGGTGACAACATCCCCGCAGGTACAGCTGTACTCCTCAAGGGAACTTCCGCTTCGGCTACTGCCACCATCGCTACTGCTTCGGCTACTGCAGGTGAGAATGCACTCGTAGGTACATACTTCTCCAAAGCCCTCACCGACACACAGCTCGCTCTGGGTATCAGCAATGGCAAGGTAGGTTTCTACGGCTACAGCGACAATATTGGTGCTAACAAGGCATACCTCAGCGTAGAGGGCGGCAGTGCACGTGCATTCGTCATTGCCTTCGACGACGAAGTGACCAGCATCAATGCTGTGAACGCTGCTGCTCAGCAGGGTGCAGTGATTTATGACCTCCAGGGTCGTCGTGTAAATGCTGCTCAGCAAGGCATCTACATCGTCAATGGCCAGAAGGTACTTGTGAAGTAATTTGATTCTTATCCCTCTAAATTACGTCAAAAACCTATGAAAAAGACTTATATTGTTCCGTCAATTGAAACCGCCTCGTACAAGACAGGTGTCCTCATGGAGGGCAGTGTTCCCGTAGACGGCGGCACAACCCTTAGCGGAGACCAAGGTGGTTGGGCTCGTCGTCAAATCTGGACTGACGAGGAGGAATAAGCCCCACACCCTTTCGGGAATCTGCCCGAAAGATGATATACACCAATCTCTCCCCCGTAGGTTCGCCTGCGGGGGAGATTGGTTTTAGGGGTATGGTGAATTAGTTTGCAAATGATACAGGGTTGCGCTTTTGCCCTTACTTTAACTTTGCAGTTAGAGAAAGGGCAAAAGCAATTAAGCAACCAGCCTTCAAACTCATTTGTTCCAAGGCGATGCTGCATGTCGTTTGAGTTGTTTAATTTTGAATAAAATTTTGAATAATTTCTGCGCGAAGCGCACCCCGGAAATCACGCACAAACAACGGCCTGAAAGGCCAATGAGTAATTAGCCCAGGGCATCGCCCTGAGGACAGCGTACGGTGCAGATGCGCCCTGTAAGGGCAGCAGACCATAGGCATGGTGAAATGTAATGTGTTGTGCGCTTGTGCGCGCATCTGTGGGTGTCTACCGCCGACGCGTTCCAACCGTGTGCGCTGCCCCCAACGTGCAAAAAACGGGGGTGGGGTAGGCCGTTCCACGATAAATATGTACTTTTGCTGCGGTTTGAACGACTTGGCCGTTCAACTTATATTCTTTTTCTGTTTTTCATGACACCACGCATCGCCATCATCGCGCAAAACACCTTGTCCGCCATCGGTCTTGCGAGCCTCATTGAGCAGATGATGCCCGTGGGTGAGGTGTGTATGTACGAGAGCCTTAGTGAGTTGGCGCGTGCTACGGGTGCGGGATACAATGCTGCTGACGACCCCTTTGTGCATTATTTCATCACCGCACAGACGCTCTTGGAACACGCGCGTTTCTTCTTGCCCCGTCGCATGAAGACTATCGTGCTTGTACAAGGCACAGAGGCGGCAGGACTCCCTGAGGGTTTCGTGCAGATTGATGTGGCACAGTCGCGCGACCAGTTGCTCAAGCAACTCATGACGCTCCATGCGCATGCGCATGGCTCGATGAGTAAGCACCCTCACCATCTTCCTGCGCCTCATGACCATGCTCCACGGCGCGACACAGCCCGCGCTGAGCTTGCCGCCAAGCCGTTGCTCACCCGCCGCGAGACAGACGTGTTGCGTAGCCTCGTCCGTGGAAAGTCTAACAAGGAGGTGGCCGAAGCGTTAGGCATTGGCATCACCACGGTCATCACGCATCGCAACAATCTCACGACCAAATTAGGCACGCGCTCGTTAGCCGCCCTCACGGTCTATGCGGTGAGCCATGGTATTATTGGGGTGGAGGAAATCTCTACGGAGAATTGATGGCGGGGTTTTTATCCTAACTCTTACGCAGTGCGCGAGTTAATAAGCGAGCGGGCATATAATATTTAAATTTTGGAGAGCGACCGAAAAGGTCTCCAGGGCATTGCCCTGGGCTGGTAGCTCATTGGCCTTTCAGGCCGTTGCCTAAGCGTCGTAATTTATGGGTGCGCTTCGCGCAGAAATTATTCAAAATTTTATTCAAAATTAAACAAGATAAACAGCACGCAGCGTTGCCTCGGAATGGTTTTTGAGGGGATGGTAGCTTAATGTCTGCTGCCCTTACAGGGCGCGTCTGCACCGTGCGCAGTCCCCAGGGCGTTGCCCCGGGCTGTTAGCTCATTGGCCTTTCAGGCCGTTGCCTAAGCGTCGTGATTTACGGGTGCGCTTCGCGCAGAAATTATTCAAAATTTTATTCAAAATTAAACAAGGCAAACCGTACGTGGCGTTGCTTCGGAATGGTTTTTGAGGGGCTGGTAGCTTAATGTCTGCTGCCCTTACAGGGCGCGTTTGCAGCGTTCGCTGTTCCCAGGGCGTTGCCCTGGGCTAATTGCTCATTGGCCTTTCAGGCCGTTGCCTAAGCGTCGTGATTTATGGGTGCGCTTCGCGCAGAAATTTTCCAAAATTTTATTCAAAATTAAACAAGGCAAACCGTACGTAGGCATTGTTTTGGAATGCGCCTTTTTTTTGAAAAAAAAATTCCGAAAGTGAGTGGGGTGTTTTTTTTACGGGCAAAATGTGGCGAATGGCGCAGGAGTTTTTAACTTTGCAGTAGGAAAAGGCAAGGAGGGTGTACCCCGTAAAATGGAGCGAAAATAGGGCAAAAACTACCTCGGTATGCAGTAAAAATTACATACCGAGGTAGTTTTTTCTACATGCCTATGTAGTTTTTTCTATGTCGGAGGTCGGTTTTCTTGCCGTGGTTGAGGGTTGTTTGAGGGCTTTTATCATCTTTTTTACACTCCTCAAAATGACCCTTCTCCCCCCTTTTTTTATTTGCCCAAATCCGACCGATTTCGTTTTATTTTCGTATACAGCCGGTCGCAATGTGGTTAGTCAGATGCGCCGAGCAAATATCGTTTTGTGGCCTTTGCATCCCCATCTATCGCACGACCTTCTGACCGCCACGAATATAGACTTCGCCACGTCGGGGCTGGGAGAGGGGGCGTCCTAAGAGGTCGTATTGCAGTAGGGCGGAGGATGCCGTAGCGAGCCTGAGTGTTTGAATGGCTGTGGGAATCACACTGCTATCGTCGTTCTCCTCGATGATTTCGTAGATGGTCGGTGCTGTGTTGTTCCACGAGATACGCAGGGCATACGCATCGGGATAGTCTGTGAGGTCTATGCGCTGTGCGCTTGCCGTCAGTGTGCAGAGCGACACCCATGTCTCGCCATCGGTAGTGACATCTACGCTCACGCCCGCAGGGATTGTTGAGCCGCTGAAGATGGTCACCGCCTGTGTGGGGAAGGGCTGGATGAAGCGATAAACGATACCTTTTGTACCCGTAGTGCCGAAACTGTAGGGAGTGCCGTCGATAACGGCATCGAGTGCATTGCCCTGCAGGTCTTGGCAGGCAGCTTGTGCGCCCGAGTGCTTGTTGACCTCCATCTCGAACAGGCGCAACCACTTAGCCGTGTTCGCGCTCGTCACGCGCAGACGCACGTACTGAGCAGAAGTATTCGCGCCGTCAAAGTCGATGTATTTCATCTCGTTGCCCCCGTCCACGACATACGCACCATTGAGGTTGAATGTCGTGGTCGAAGTACCCTTCACGCGTAGCGCAGTCCAGCTCGTGCCGTGGGTCGAGACCTCCACGCGCGCACCATTCATGTAGTCGTCGTTCTTCGTGCCGAAACAGATACGCACGTCGCGTATCGTGGTCGGCTCGGCGAGATTCAGCACATAGGTGTCGCCCGTCGTTTGGTTCTTCTTCACCGCCCACCAAGTGGTGTAGTCGCCGTCCGTGAGGTGGCTCAGCGGTTGGTCTTCGGCATTGTCGCCCGTCGGTACGCTGACGCTGCTGATGACAGGCGGTTGTTCCGCAGTGACCGAGAAGAGGCGCGAACTCATCGACACCGTTTTGTCCGCATCGCCCGTGTTGACAAAGATGATATACTTCACAAAGTCGGAGGGCGTGCCATCGCTCTCGTGCCACGTCTGCCAGTGGCGGAAATCATCGCTGTAGCGCACCTCGAAGTCCTGTAGCAATGCTTCGTCAACCACCCACGCACCTACGCGAATGGCTTGCGGCAGACTGATGCCAATGAATTTGCCAGCGGGTACGGTGAGCGATGTACCGCTGAGATAGTAGGCCTTGGTCGTATTGTTGATGTGTGCGCGTAGCTTGGTGGCATCGGCGTTGTCGAGGTTCTGTATAGGCAGTTGCTTCTGCGCCGCACTGCTGAAAACCGTGTTCATCACATTCTCCTTGAGCCACGAGAGGAAGGGGTAGAAGTATTTATGGGACGCTTGCGCCTGCCTGCTTGATACGCTAATCGAGCTACCCATTCCCTCGAGGGCAAAGGCCGTAAAGGCCGTGTTGGTCTCCAAGGCCGCGATGTCCTCAATGGCTTTGATATATTCAGGCCACCGCTCCTCGACGGGTGTAGAGGCTTGCGCCACGTTCATCATCGACAGCGTTATCTGCGTCATCGACTGCAGTTTGAGCAACCACGGAGCGATGTCGTGATAGAGCAGTCGGTCGCTCTCGCGCGGACTATCCTTGTAGGCCACGAATTTAGCACACACCTCCTGCAGGCGTTCCAGCCGAGTGCGTAGTTGTTTGGTGTACGTATTGGTAGGCGACGTGATGCGCGTCTTCACACTGTTGAGCAAGTCGCCGAATGCCGTGGGGTCGTTCCATCGTAGGTAGTCCGAGAGAAAAGAGAAGTCCTCGGCATCCTCCTCGTCCACCACAGCTTTGACCGCTGCGCTGTAGCTCGTCGCATTGTTGAAAGCCGCCGTGTTCCAACTATAGTCCGCCACGCTGAAGAGCGCCACCTTCGACATCTCGCCCTCCTGCATCGGGTTGCTCACGATGCCGATGCCCCCTGTGAGCGAGGTAGGTACTCTGCCGTCGTTGCTGACCGCTGGCATCTCGAAGAAGTTGGCGTACATATCTTTGGTGTAGATCTGCCCGTCGCTATTGTCGTTGCAGGGATAGTTCCACCACCAAGCCACGTCGCGCCCTAAGTATTGACGCACCACATTGAGGTCGCTGCTGTTGGGTATGCTCCATACGCCCCATCCCGTGGTGTAGATGACCACTTTCTTAGGCGTAGAAGCCAGTGCCGTGTAGAAGCCCGCCCGTTCGCTCTCGCCCACCCAACTCGTGGCATAGATTTGTGGCACAAAATGTACGGGGCGCACCGTGTCGGCAGGAGCTGCATCGGCTGTGTTGTAGCGCGCCTCCAGACCACGTTGCACCGCAGTGAGGCGATCCGCGTTGAGCTGGTACTGGCTGCTGCTCGGTATGCTCACATCGTCCACAAAGATAGCAAATTGGCGTACACCTAATTGATACATCTTGTCGAACTTACCCAAAATGTCGTCCACCACCGTGGAACTCCCGATGAAGTTGTTGCCCGGGTGAATAGCCCAGATGAAGTTGACTTTGGTAGCTGCCGACTGTTGCGTGATTTCGCGCACCATGTTTTGCGTGAGCCAGCCGTTCTCTTCTTGCTGCGAAGAAATGCTGGTGGGGTAGGCCGCTTTCCACTGCTCAGAGTGGTAGGGGTCGCTCTTCGCGCCATAGAGGTAGGTGTTCATCTTGTAGCGCATCATAAAGCGCATGAGGTCCTTCTTCACGCTGATGCTGTAGGGGTAGCCATAGTATCCCTCCACGAGTCCACGGCTCTGCAGATCGGCCCAGTCGTTGATGAGCGTGGTGGGCATCGATGTGGGCGCGTATTGGTCCATCATTTGTTCTACAGAAGCCAAGGCAAAGAACACCGCGTCGGTATGTTGCCCCAGTACGACGAGCAAGGCATTGCCATCGCGCTGGGAGAGGCTGATGACGTGTCGGTCGTATTTGTCAGCCTGTGTGAAGGCATGACAGTCTAAGCCCAAGGATGTAGCCTGCTGATTGGCGATGCCCCCGCTCAGATGAATACCCAATAGGATATTGGCCGCAGATGGCTGGAGCGACTCAGAGAAAGCCGCCGTGAGACCATGCTCAGCGAGGATGGTCGTCAAGCGATTGCGAGTAGCTTGGTCAATGCCCGCTTCGCATACCACATTGACCTGCGTGGAGAAAGCAACGGTGTTTGCCCCCGATACAATGCTTTGGGGCTTAGGATAGATGGTGTAGGTCTGTGCTTGCAGATGAAGTGCCACCAAAAGGGCTAAGCACATAAAGAGTTTTTTCATCGATATAAAAGCTAAAAATGAGATATATAGTTTTCTCTACCAAATACAGACGGGTAGCAGTCAACAACCCATACGCTGCGTGAACCAATGTGCCGCCTACCGCGCACGTATGTTGCCACGCGTGATGACAAAAAAAGTTTTGCCTACTACTTACTTGCTTCGTCCAAAGCCCGTTGGAAATCAGCTGAGAACAACTCGCGCGCCTTGCTCAGCGATACACGCGCTTGCGGCAGCGTATTGTCGTGCGTCAAGAGTTCGTCCTGCGCGTATTGGAATACCACCTCGTTGTCTTCTATCCAAGGGGCGGCCTCGGGCATCCTGTTCACGCCCTGATCCATAGAGGAGAAATGCTTTGCACCGATAAGAGCTGTGAGCTCCTCAAAGGAATCCACATTGTAGAAAGATTGCAGCCCCTGCATCACCCATACAGCCATGGTGCGCGGGTGTTGATTGTCGAACATGTCGTATCCGAAAATCTTACCCGTGGGTTTAACAAAGGTGGCACCATAGCGAGCCGACTGTTCGTTCTTCCCATCGATATGTAGGGTGGTGATGACAAACGTGACGTAGGCCGCGGTTTCGTCCACCTTGCGCACGGTGAGGCGGTATTCGTAGCCCTTAGGATGGTTCTTGAGCATCTCGCGTCCCGTCTCGTTCTGTTTGAAGAAAGCCTCAGCAAATCGTTCCGCCCCCGCCATAGCCGTGGTGTCGGTGAGGTTGAGCAGGCTACCCATCCACTGTTTCACGCTGCGTACCATCAGCGGGTCGCCACTCTCGGGATAGTCCACATCGAACACCGCAGTGACAGAGGGTTTGCCCGGTTCGCTGTAAGACGTGGAGTCCAGCACCGTCTCAACCACCACGCTCTCGTGCGAAAACATACCACACGAGGAAATCCCCAAAAGCGTAGCTGCCAAGAGCCACAGAGGGAGTATGTGAAGCATTGATTTCTTCATACCTTTCTCTATCTTCTTGCGGCAAAGATACATTATAAATTCTTTGTTGACCCTACTTTGCGCTGAGATATTGCACGATAGCCCGTGAGCACACCTTCTCAGACCGTGGTTTAGGGCGTGGAGGTATTTTGTGAGGAATGAGCGGACAGAATATCAGCGGCCTGCACCACTTTGCAGTGGGCATGTAGCTTGTCGTAGAAAGTATGTTTGCAGAGCGTCTCAGCGTGTCCGATGAGTATGAGCTTGGAGCGCGCGCGGGTGATGGCCACATTCATGCGTCGCAAGTCGCGTAAGAAACCGATTTCTCCCTTTTCGTTGGCCCTCACCATGCTCACCATGATGATGTCGCGCTCCTGCCCTTGAAAAGCATCCACGGTGTTGATTGTGATGGCAGTGCGCAACGGACGCAGCGCGCGCTCCGCCTTGATGAGTCGGCGAAGGTATTGCACCTGTGCGCGATAGGGTGATATGATGCCAATATCGACACGTTCCGAGAGCAATCGTTCGAGGCCTACACGTTGGGTATAGGCCAATAAGGCACGAAGTGTAAGTTGTGCTTCGCCCTTGTTGATGCGCCCAAAAGTACCCGCCACAAATTCTTCCATGTGGGACGGCAATGTCTCGGCAGGAGATGACGCGTCCTGCATTGTGGCAGAGACACTGTCGGCTGACTCTATCCAGATGAGCGCACTGTCCAGTTCGTCGAATATGCTGCGATGACTCACCTCGGGTGCGGCTTTGAGTTGACCCTTGTAGAACCACGAAGAAGGGAAACGCATCAGTTCCTGATTCATGCGATACTGCGTGGTGAGCAGATGTACGGCTGCAGGGTGCTTCTCCACGATGCGTTCCATCAGGGATGTACCAAGTCCTGCGCGTAGCGCCTGGGGTGACTTCACCGTGGGAGGCAGTTGGCAATGGTCGCCAGCGAAAATGACGCGATGGCACTTGGGGAGAGCTATCCAGCATGCGGCTTCCAGAGCCTGCGCAGCTTCGTCCACAAAGAGCGTATGGCACTTCCATCCCATCAGCGTGGCCTGTGCAGAACCCGCTAATGTGCAGGCAATGACACGACTGTTGTCGAAGAGCGACTGCCGTATACGTATCTCTAACTCATCGGCGCGTTCGCGCAGTCGCGCCACCTTCTGATGGTGCTTGCTGTCGCGGCTGCGACGAGGTATAGAAAGCATCTGTCGCAATGTGCGACGTATGGCCCACAGCTGGCTGTAGTCGGGATGGTCTTCAAAACGACGCTCGTAGGTGTTGTGAAGCATCTTGTCGGTCACGCGTGTGGGATTGCCAATGCGTAGCACAGCGATGCCACGGTCGCTGAGTTGTTCACTAATCCAGTCAACGGCAGTGTTGCTCTGCGCGCAAACCATCACCTGTGGCTCGCGACGCAGTACCTCGCAGATGGCCTCTACGAGAGTAGTCGTCTTGCCCGTTCCTGGTGGGCCGTGGACAATCATCACGTCTTTAGCGCGCAACACTTTGTCGACCGCTTCCTCCTGCGAGCGATTGAGCCACGGCAAGCGAGGCGCTATGTGTGAGGAAGAGAACTGGGGCTTTGCACTGCCGTAGAAGAGTTGTCGAAAAGCGGCTAATCGACCATCCTTGTCGTTGATGGCACGGGCAAGGGCATCAAACATCAAGTGGTAGGTCGTCTCGTCGAAACTCAATTGCACGCCGAGGTGGTCGGCCTGATGAAGCAGAGCGGCCTGCTCCTCAGCATCGAGGAGGACAACCATGCGCTCCTCTTGTACATAACTCACCGTAGCCGTGAAAGAGAAATAGTGGAGGTGGTCGGTAGCATCCTTGCTGAAGAAAGCGACGCGTTTGCCATACTCGAAGGCATGCTCAATGTCCAAATCCTCGGAGCGCATCACCTCTATCGCTAAGCGATTCAGCGCATTGTAGTAGGTCTTGCCCGCAGCCACAGGATACCAACATTCGCCGCGCTTGACCTTGCGCCCTATGCCAAAAAGTTCCGTCTCGCGGCGGAACTCAGATTTTTCGTATTCGTACTCTATACGAAGCAGACGCTGTTGCTCAGAGAGTGTCATGGTAGCTTACCAACTGAGGGGGCGCATGGGTGGTGGCCCGTAGAGATCGTGTACGTTGCAGAAAGGCCACGGGTTGTCGAACTTCACGCGTGAAGCTTCCACAACCACTTGCAGCCAAGCATTGTCGCCTATCACCCAGTCGGCCACAAAACCTACACGTTCCACACTGGGCTGACCGATGGGAGAGTAGAGACCCACAAAACCATTGTTGTCGTGGAGGATGCTCTTAGAGATATAGGCATAAAGACTGAGACGCTCCGAGGCACGATAGCCTACAAAACCCGATAGGCTGATGTCGCGACTACGTACAGGACCCCATGTAGCATTAGTGCCTTGTATCATAAAGGCATACGTCCACCGATTTTTCCATTTGCCCGCATAGGCCACGTCGATGTGTTCTTCTAAGCCTACACCCTTGGGCGAGCCTTTGCCAAATCCAGCTGATGCACCCAACGAGATGCGCGCATTCAGACCCTCGTGGAGAGACCACATGTCCCAATAGTAAGAGGTAGGAACAGGACTCAGTACAGAGGACGGCGTGAATACATGGAACAGCGGTTCGGTATAGGTGGGATAGGGCACGTCTTCCTGTGTGTCGTCAAGATATAAGCTGTCAGTCCCCTCCTGCTGAGCCATAAGCGCCAGCGGGGAAAACAGAAGAAGCAATAAGAAAAGACGTGATTTCATTGTGTAGGAAAAGAGGGGGAGAGAAAACCTTTCGCCATCAGCCGATGACGCATGCAGACATGCTTAAGCCAAATCCTTGAGAATGATGGTGGCTTCGCGGTCGGGACTCACCGAAACAATGCTGATGGGAGTCTCTAAAGCGCGTTCGAGATAGGAGATATAGGCACTGAAAGCCTTGGGAAACTCATTGGCCTGACGCAGTTGGTCTATGGGTTTTTGCCAACCAGGTAATTCTTCGTAGACCGCTTCCCAACCCGTAGTGTCGTAGGGCATCGTCTCAGTCACGACATCGCCCTTGCGGTAGGCCACACACGCACGGATGGTATCAAATGTGTCGAGTACATCGCTCTTCATCATCACTAAATCAGTCACACCATTTATCATAATCGCATATTTCAGCGCAACGATGTCAATCCATCCGCAACGACGATTGCGCCCCGTCACCGCACCATATTCGTGCCCTATGTCGCGGAGCTTGTCGCCCGTGGCATCGAAGAGCTCAACGGGGAAAGGTCCTGCACCCACACGTGTGCTGTATGCCTTGAAGATGCCAAAGACGCGGCCTATCTTATTCGGTGCTACACCTAAACCCGTACATACACCGCCCGCTGTGGTGTTGCTACTCGACACAAAGGGGTAGGTGCCATGGTCTATATCCAAGAGAGAACCCTGCGCTCCCTCGGCCAATACCGATTTTCCCTCACGGAGTGCTTGGTTGAGAATCACCTCCGTGTCAGCCAACTGGAAACGACGTAGGTATGCTACACCCTCGAGCCAACGCTGTTCTTCCTCCGTGATGTCGTAGTCAGTGAAGTGTAAGTCAGAGAGAATAGCCTCGTGGCGCGCCTTGAGACGGGCGTATTTCTCCTCAAAGTTTTCGAGAATGTCGCCTACGCGGAGACCAATGCGCGCCGCTTTGTCGCTATACGTGGGGCCAATGCCCTTGCCCGTTGTGCCTACGGCATCTTTGCCCTTTGCCGCTTCGTAGGCTCTGTCGAGCAGACGGTGGGTAGGCAGGATGAGGTGTGCGCGGCGACTGATGACCAACCTATCGGTGAGTTGATAGCCAGCGGCTTCAAGCTCTTGCGCTTCGGCCATGAAGAGATCGGGAGCAATGACGCAGCCATTGCCTATCACATTGAGTTTACCCTCGTCGAAAATGCCACTGGGTATAGAACGAAGCACGAACTTCTTGCCATCAAAAATAATCGTGTGTCCCGCATTAGGGCCACCAGCAAATCGTGCTACTACGTCGTATTGCGGAGTGAACCAGTCTACCACTTTGCCCTTGCCTTCATCGCCAAACACGATGCCGAGCAGGGCATCAACCTTTCCTTTTGCCATGTGTTGTGAGATTAAATCCAAATCGGTCGTTAGACCGACGGGTGTGTTTTTATGTTTGTCTTTCTTGCAGGATAATAGCTTATCGCTTATCCTA
>JAFVCB010000040.1 GCA_017479555.1 Bacteroidaceae bacterium
CGCGCCCTATGTGTCAAGTTGTAACCTCGTCTCGCAGCCGCACGTCTCATTCGCTCATCGGCGCGTTGCCCCTGATGCCCACCGTATGTACCCGCGCTGTCCACCATAAAGCGTGCTTGCAAACCACGTTGAGCCACATTGGCTTCAAACACATGCTGGGCGGCTACGCTCCTGCATATATTGCCAAGGCACACGAAGAGTATACGAAATGGGGTTTGGGAAGGTGTATGCATAAAGTAAAAAGTAGATAGTTCAGACTAAACGCGCTCAGCAACTTCGGGTGTAGAGGGGGAATGAGGTTGCTTGGCATGAAGACGATACACCCAACGTATGCCTTCACCGAAGAGGAGAACGACACTGGTGCTGCAGAAAGCTGTGAGCCAATCGTCCCAATCCAAGTGTTGTGTACCCACCAAAGAACCTCCAAATTCCACTAACAAGAATTGTCCTACAAGAATAACGGCGCATACGAGCAAAAGGCCGCGGCATGCCCCAATGCGATGAAGCGCGCTATTAAGCGTGCCATATACTCGGACGTTGAAGAGATTCCAGAATTGCAACATCACAAAGTAGGTGAAAAACAAAGTCTCTTCGTAGAGAGATAGCGGGTCGTGCATATTCGTTTCAACGGGCCAACGTAGCGAAACAAGACCGCTTGTGGGAGTCACTTCGTAGTGATGAAACACATAGAGCAGTCCCATGAGCATGGCGGTGAAGAGCAGTCCTACGGAGAGGATGCGCGTCCACATCGCACGACTCACGATAGCCTCGCCCGCACGTCGTGGCTTGAGTGTCATCACATCGTCTTCGGGAGGGAGGGAAGCCAATGCCAATGCCGCAAAGGTGTCCATAATAAGATTAACCCACAGCATCTGCGTGACACTCAGAGGTGACTGTGTACCCCAGAAAGCACCACCCATCATCACCAGGCATGCAGCCACGTTGATGGTAAGTTGAAAGAGCAGAAAACGACGAATATTGCGATATAGGCTTCGTCCCCACTTCACTGCGCGTACTATGCTGCTGAACGAGTTGTCGAGAATAGTGATTTCGCTGGCCTCCTTAGCCACACTTGTACCGTCTCCCATCGACAAACCCACGTGTGCGGCCTTGAGTGCAGGGGCATCGTTTGTGCCGTCGCCTGTGACAGCGACTATCTCGCCGCAACGCGTCAGTGCTTCTACCAATCGGCGCTTGTCTGTGGGACGCGCTCGGCTTACTATGGCAATATCTGGAGCGATGCTCGTGAGTGCTTCGTCGGTGAGCGCGGCAATCTCTTCACCCGTGATTTCCATGTTGCGCGTAGAGGAGTCGGCGGTTAGTCCTATCTCGCGACCCACCTCACGCGCTGTATTGATATTGTCGCCCGTAACTATTTTGAGTTTAATACCAGCCGCTTTGCAATCGTTTACAGCCTGCGGCACATCAGCTCGAACAGGATCTTTGATAGCCACTAACGACAGGAGGGTGAGTCCCTGAAGTTCTTCCTCATGTATTGTAGAACTCTCGCTTTGCGGAACATTTCCTTGCGTAGCATTCGTGGCTTCCGATATTGAAGTACGCTTATCCCAAGGCTTATAGGCAAAGGCCAAGGTGCGCAAAGCCGCGTGCTGCCATACTTCAAGCTGTACTTTGATGGTTTGGTGCTCTTCTGCGGTCAATCCCGTTGCATATTGGAGTATGATTTCGGGCGCTCCTTTTACGTAGAGTAGGGGAGTAGCCTGTTGCGAAACGTGGCTTTGTACAAGGGTAGCCATCAGTTTGCGCTCCGTGGTGAAGGGTAGTTGCGAAAGGATGGTTGCTCCCGTTCGCATCGCTACGTAGTCACATCCTTTCTGTTGAAGATAGAGCAAGAGCGCACCCTCTGTGGGATTACCCAGGACAGTAACGTCGTCATTCTCAAAGCGCAGATGTGCCGTGGCATTGACAGCCATATTCTCGTAGGTCAGTTCGAGTGCTTCGGGAATAGGCCGCGTATAGAGCTGGTGCAGCGTCATGCGATTTTCGGTCAGTGTACCCGTCTTGTCGGTGCAAATCACGGTACAGGCTCCCATCGTTTCGCAGGCATGCATCTTGCGCACAAGGTTTCCTGTTTTCAGCATACGCCGCATCGACAAGGCCAACGAGAGTGTCACACTCATCGGCAATCCCTCGGGAACAGCAACCACAATGAGTGTGAGCGCTAACATGATGCTCTTAGCGGTGTATGCCAAGAATGCAAAGTCAAATGCCAAGGGAGCATCGCCGAGAGACATCCAGTAGGCCACCATACGTCCCAGAACCACAATGGCCGCAATGATGTAGCTGCCGTATGTGATGAGGCCTCCTAACTTTTCTAACTGGAGCGTCAAGGGGGTCTTGGCCGATGCCTCGTGCATGGTATCGCCCAGTAGTCGACCACTCTCCGTGTTGTCTCCCACAGCTGTGACCTTATAAATGCCATGCCCACTCATCACGATGGTGTCGCGAAACACACGATTGGCTTCGTAGGCAGAATCGTGCGCGGCACGCTCGGTGACAGACTTACTTGTGAGTTGTTCGCCAGTGAGCGCGGCTTCGCTCACTTGTAGTGATATACATTCCAGCAAAGTGCCGTCTGCAGGAATCTTGTCGCCCTCGTGAAGCATCACGATGTCACCCACCACCACTTCACTGGCTGGAATTGTAGTGATGATACGCTCGCGAATGATTTGAATGGGGCGCATCTCGTCGCTCTCTGAGAGAATGTCAAACTCGCGCGCGGCTTTCACCTCAAAGATAAAACCTATATACGTGGCCAAGAATATGGCTATCAAGATGCCTACGGGTTCAAAGAACACCATATAGTCCGCATCTTGGCTGCCCACAAATTCAACCAGCGAAATGACAAAGCTGGCTAAAAGAGCCAAGAGCAAAATGCGTATAATAGGGTCAGCAAACTTATCCAAATACATACGCCACAGGGATACGCGCTGAGGCGGGGTCAGCACGTTTGCACCGTAGCGGCGTCTGCTTTCTTTGACTTGTTCGCGGTTAAGCCCTTTATATGATTTTGTAGACACGATGTGGAAGACGATAGTTGCGATGAATGCGTTGGACTTGCGGCACGATGAGTCGTAACCTGCGTGCGCTCTGTTTGTTTATGAAGTCCAAACGTATAGGTGTATGACTATTGTGGAGTGCGTTTGTAGAGCACAAAAGCGATGATGGCAAAAAGTATGTTGGGAATCCATGCTGCGAGGATGGGTGGCCATCCGCCATTGACGGAGAAAGATGCGGAAACCGTCTGGAACAGGATGTACGAGAAGCTCAAGGCCAACCCGATACCAATGCTCGTACCCATTCCTCCACCCTTGCGCTTCTCGGACGAGAGCGACACGCCTATCAGCGTGAGGATAAAGGCGGCAAAGGGCACGGCGATGCGCTTGTGGTATTCCACCTCGAAGGCAGCCAAGCCTGCTGCGCCACGCTGTCGTTGACGTTCGATGTAGTTGCGCAGCTCGGGTGATGTCATCGTCTCTTGTTGACCGCGAGTATTGACTAAGTCGGCGGGCTCTATGGTGATGGTACTATCAAGCGTTTCGTGGTAGGACACTTTCTCGCGCATCCCATTGAACGTACGTATCTCTACGCTGTGGAGCGTCCAGTGGTATTTATGCGAAGAGAGCGTGTCGTATTGCACTTGTTGCGCCGTGAGATGCGAGACGAGTTTCTTGTCCTTGAAACTGTCGAGCGAAAAACCGTAGCCGTTTTTCATCTCGTTGTCAAAATGTTGCAGAAAAGCCACAACCCCCTTGTCCACTTGCAACTGTAAGTTCTCGGCGGTAGTGATTTTCTTTTTCTTGACATAGGTGTTCTCGAAGTTGACGCGTGCCACATTGCCTCTTGGTATGACGTATAAACCTAACAACAGTGTGATAGTGGCTATCAAGGCCGCCGAAATCATATAGGGACGCAGCAGTCTGCGAAAACTCATGCCCGTACTCTTCATGGCTATAATCTCACTGCCGTCGGCTAACTTGGACGTGAAGAATATCACGGCGATGAAGACGAAGAGCGGACTGAACAGATTGACAAAGTACGGCACGAAGTTCATGTAGTAATCTACTACAATGGCCTTTGTCGGAGCGCCCGAGGCGGTGAGTTTGTCTATCTTCTCATTGAAGTCAATGATGATGCTTATGACTATGATGATGAGGAGCAAAAAGACGTACGTACCAAGAAACTTGCCGATGATATAGCGGTCAATGCGCTTCAGGTGGACGATGTCCCAAAGTCTTGAGAACTGTAAGCGTCCGAATATTTGGTGAAGAGATTTGGCGGGTTTCATTCGTGCAAGATGAAGAAAACGGTGTAGAATGGTCTTAGGCTAAAACGCGGATTGGTTCATGTCTCTCTGTTTGTGCGAACGACAAGAAAGGGATAGTGATCGTATCTATTAGAGACGTTGCGATAGCTTGGGTAGCATGCTGTCTTTCCATGCCGTAAAGTCTCCCTCGAGGATATGCGCCCTTGCTTCGCCCACTAACCACAAGTAGAAAGACAGGTTGTGTATGGAGGCTATCTGCATGGCCAACAGTTCTCCTGCTTTGAAGAGATGGTGGAGGTAGGCGCGTGTAGTGACACGGTCGAGGCTGCAAGGCCCATTTTCGTCTATCGGACTGAAGTCTGTACGCCACTTCGCATTGCGCATGTTGAGTACACCATTTTTAGTGAAGAGCATGGCATTGCGGCCATTGCGGGTTGGCATGACACAGTCGAACATGTCCACGCCTCGTGCGATACCTTCGAGTATGTTTTGCGGTGTACCTACTCCCATGAGATAGCGCGGCCTATCCTTGGGCAATATGTCTGTGACGATATCTATCATCTCGTACATCTTCTCTGCTGGCTCGCCAACTGCCAATCCACCGATGGCATATCCGTCGGCATTGAATTGCTGCACATATTCCGCACTCTCGCGTCTGAGGTCGGGATATACGCAACCCTGCACGATGGGGAACAGGCTCTGATGATAGCCATAAAGAGGTGTGGTGTCGTGATAGCGCGCAAAACAGCGTGCAAGCCAACGATGAGTGAGGTCGAGTGAGCGGCGCGCGTAGTCGTAAGTCGCTGTGCCTGGCGGACACTCGTCGAATGCCATCATGATGTCTGCACCGATGGCGCGCTCTGTGTCGATGACGTTTTCGGGCGTAAAGAAATGCTTCGACCCATCGATGTGCGACCGAAATTCGCATCCCTCTTCACGCAGCTTGCGAATACCTGTGAGCGAGAACACCTGAAAGCCTCCGCTGTCGGTGAGAATGGGACGTTCCCAACCGATGAACCGATGTAGGCCACCAGCCTGCTGCAGTACTTCTGTGCCAGGACGCAGATAGAGGTGGTAGGTATTGCCCAGTATGATTTGCGCTTTTACTTCCTCGCGCAATTCACGAAAGTGTACGCCTTTCACACTGCCTACAGTACCCACGGGCATAAAGATGGGCGTTTGGATTTGGCCGTGCGCAGTCTGCATGAGTCCGGCACGAGCGCGGGATTGAGGGTCTGTAGATTGGAGTGTGAAAGTCATACAATATTATATATATTATGTAGTCGTTTTATTTGTGATACAATGCATAGCGAGGCTTGCAAACTCAACGCAGTAGGAGCGTGGCACGTTTCAGTGCTGTGTAGGTGCAGGCTGACAGATAGGAGTAAGGAACACGTTGGCTTAATCCACAAGCGTATAGCGTAGCACTTCGTCTACGGTGTCTACGAAGTGGAAATGAAGTCCTTCGATATAGCGTTCTTGAATTTCTTCGATGTCGGCCTTGTTGTCGTTACTGATGACTATGTCTCTGATGCCTGCTCGCTTGGAGGCTAAGATTATCTCTATGATACCTCCCACGGGCAGCACTTTGCCACGCAGGGTGATTTCTCCCGTCATGGCCAACCGCGTGCGCACTTTGCGCTGGGTGAATGCGCTGGCTATGCTCGTAGCCATCGTGATACCTGCTGAAGGACCATCCTTGGGCGTTGCCCCCTCGGGGACGTGCAGATGTACTGCATGCTCCTCAAACATCTCGGGCTTGATGCCCAGTGTCGCAGCATGAGCCTTGACGTACTCTAAGGCTAACATCGCACTCTCTTTCATCACGTCGCCAAGGTTACCCGTCAAGGTCAGTTTGGGCTGCTTCGTCGGTGTGAGTGCGGTTTCGATAAATAGGATTTCACCGCCCACGCTTGTCCAAGCCAGTCCTGTGACCACACCGATGTAGTCGCCTGAAAGGTATTTGTCGCGATGGTAGGGCGGTTTGCCTAAGAGTTGTTTGATATGCGAGGGACGCAGACCGCCACGCTTAGGCAATTTGCCATCGTCGAAAACAATGCTATACGCTACCTTGCGCAAGATTTTTTCGATTTGTTTCTCCAAGGCACGCACACCACTCTCGCGGGTGTATTTCTCGATGATGTAGTCGATGGTGGTTGGAGGGAGACTCACGCGCTTAGCCACTTCGTCCTTGTACTTACTCAGATGGCGGGGCAGGAGATGCCTGCGTGCTATCTCGCGCTTCTCTTCGGTGAGGTAGCCCTCTACGTTGATGACTTCCATGCGGTCGAGTAGGGCAGAGGGGATTGTGCTGAGCGTATTGGCCGTAGCGATGAACAGCACCTTGGAGAGGTCGTAGTCGATGTCTAAGAAATTGTCGTGGAAAGCATTGTTCTGCTCGGGGTCAAGCACTTCGAGCAGTGCCGCACCTGGGTCGCCGTTCCAACTGCTGCCCGTCGTGATTTTGTCTATCTCGTCAAGCACAAAGACGGGGTTCTCCGTGCCTGCCTTGATTACGTTCTGTATGATGCGTCCCGGCATCGCACCGACGTAGGTTCTGCGATGTCCTCTGATTTCGGCCTCGTCGTGTACGCCGCCTAACGATACACGCACGTATTTCCTGCCTAACGATTCGGCTATGCTTCGTCCCAACGAGGTCTTTCCCACTCCTGGAGGGCCTACGAGACAGACGATGGGCGACTTGATCTCGCGGCTGTAGGCCAAGGCTGCTAAGTATTCCAGTATGCGCTCCTTGACTCGCTCCAAACCATAGTGGTCTCGCGAGAGTATGCGCGCCGCAGCGGGAATGTCGTGTGTGTCCTCGGTCACTACGCCCCACGGAAGGTCTACGATGGTTTCCAAGTAGGTCAGCTGGGTGGTGTAGTCGGGATATTGTGGATTCATGCGCTCGAGTTTGGCCAGCTCTTTGTCAAAGGCCATACGCACCTTCTCGGGCAACGGCAGATTTTTGGCTTTCTCGCGCAGTTCTTCAGCGTCGTGGCCTTCTTTTTCGTTGCCTAACTCGCTCTGAATGTTCTGTATCTGTTGACGCAGGAAAAATTCTTTGTGTTGCTTGTCTAAGTCTTCGCGCGTCTTGTTCTGTATCTGTTCCTTGAGCTGGGCGTATTGCAGCTCACGATTGAGAATAGCCAATAGTCCCGTGGCGCGTGCCATCAGGTTGCCCTCTGAGAGCAGTTCTACTTTCTCTTGTATAGGGAAGGGCAGATTGGTGCAAATGAAGTTGACGAGCGATATGGGATTATTGATGCCGCGCAGGGCATAAGCAGCACCCGAGGGTATCATCTCGCTGGCTTCGATGAGCTTCACGGTGTTCTCCCTGCACGAGTCTACTACGGCCTTCCACTCTTTGTCGTCGCTCGAGGGAATGTCTTCGTCGAGCATGGTCACCTTGGCGCGCAGAAAAGGGGTGCGCTTGGTGAAAGCACCGAGCTCGAAGCGTCCGAAGCCTTGCAGTATCGTAGCGTTGCCCATCGGCCCCATGTTGAACGTGCGCATCACTTTGGCTACCACGCCTACCTGATGGAGATTGCTTCCTACGGGAGCATCCGAGTTGCTTCCGAGTTCGGCCACTACGCCGAAATAGCCTTCGGTGTCGCGCGCCTGCTCAAGGAGTTTGAGCGAGCTTTCGCGCGTCACGTTGATAGAAGCCAATACACCAGGATATAGCACCAACCCTCTGACGGGTAGGATGGGCAAGGTAGGACCTATTTTGGGGCGGAAAAGTTCTTCGATGTTGCCCTCAAAGTCTGCAATAAGCGAAAAAGGGCTTTGTGTGTTGTTGTCAAAACTCATAATAGCCGCGAAGTTACATTTTCCTACTTTATATATAAGGTTGTAGGCCTCAAAAAACGCGCCTTTTGCTCCTTTTATGAACGTTCACGCACGGACGAGATGGCAAAACGCCCACTTCTCTTGCTCTTATGATTGTCTCACGCTCCTTATCATGCGCTTCGGCGTGTTTCGCGGCAAATTTTGGTCGTTATTGGCCTTTTTATGCTTGTTTGAACACGCATTCTCTGCATTTTTGCCCCTTTTTACGTCAATTTGCTTCGCGCAGGAGCGGTTAAAGTTGTGTTTTTACTTAAATTCGCACCGCTAATCCGTTTTTCGGGCTTGAATGACACCCCGTCTTCTATCTTTTTCAACCGACTGGCGGAGGCGCGCACAACCCTTTCCCCCATACGCTTTGTCATGATACATTTTTTCAGAGTCCCCCAGACCCAAGGCATCATTGCCGTAGCGACCGATCACTCTTTCAACACCACTGAGCAACAAGCGCTCCAATGGCTTTTTAGCGATGCCACTCTCCTTTCTGACAGTGAGGTAGAGGGCTGGTTCGTGGGACCACGTCGCGAGATGGTCACCCCGTGGAGTACGAACGCCGTTGAAATCACGCAGAACATGAATATTCAAGGCATTCGTCGCATAGAAGAGTACTTTCCCATCGAGGGCGAAGACACGCCTATCGACACCATGCTCCAACGTCGCTACCACGGGCTCAGACAAGACCTCTTCGACATAGCCATTCAGCCTGCCCCCATAGCCTATATCGACGACCTCGATGCCTATAACGAGCAGGAGGGCTTGGCGCTCTCGCCCGAGGAGATTGCCTATCTCAAAGGTGTAGAAAAGGAACTGGGACGAAAGCTCACCGACAGCGAGGTCTTTGGCTTTGCGCAAATCAACTCCGAGCATTGTCGGCACAAGATATTTGGTGGCACATTTGTCATCGATGGCATGGAGATGCCCTCCTCGCTCTTTGCGATGATCAAACGCACCACCAAGGAACACCCTGCCCGCATCATATCTGCTTATAAAGACAACGTAGCCTTCTCTGCAGGCCCCGTGGTGGAACAGTTCTCGCCCTCACGCCACGACCAGAGCGACTACTTCGTGATTCGCCACATCGAGAGTGTCATCTCGCTCAAAGCCGAGACGCACAACTTCCCCACCACCGTGGAACCCTTCAACGGCGCAAGTACTGGCACAGGTGGTGAAATTCGCGACCGCATGGGGGGCGGTGTGGGCTCTTGGCCTTTGGCTGGCACAGCGGTCTACATGACCAGCTATCCCCGTTTAGAGAAAGGCCGCTATTGGGAGGAGCTCTACGATGTGCGCTCTTGGCTCTATCAGACACCCGCTGAGATTCTCATCAAGGCGAGCAACGGCGCGAGCGACTTCGGCAATAAGTTTGGCCAGCCGCTCATCGCGGGTAGCGTACTCACGTTTGAACATGAGGAGAACGATGAACGCTATGGCTACGACAAGGTCATCATGCTCGCAGGCGGTATAGGCTACGGCACACGTCGCGATGCCCTCAAAGTCACACCCCAAAAGGGCAATAAAGTGGTCGTTGTGGGTGGCGACAACTATCGTATTGGTTTGGGCGGCGGCAGTGTGTCGTCGGTCGAGACGGGACGCTACGGCACGGGCATCGAACTCAACGCCGTGCAACGTGCCAATCCCGAGATGCAGAAACGTGCCTACAACCTGGTGCGCGCCCTCTGCGAGAGCGACGAAAACCCTGTGGTGAGCATCCACGACCATGGTTCGGCGGGGCATGTCAATTGTCTTTCGGAGCTGGTCGAAGAGTGCGGCGGCAAGATCAATATGGCCGCTCTACCTGTGGGTGACCCCACGCTTTCGGCCAAGGAGATTATAGCCAACGAGAGCCAAGAGCGTATGGGACTGCTCATCGACGAAAAACACATCGACCGCGTGCGTGCCATCGCTGAGCGCGAGCGTGCACCGCTCTACGTGGTGGGCGAAACTACGGGTGATGCACACTTCTCCTTTGAACAAGCCGACGGTCAGCGACCCTTCGACCTCGAAGTGGCGCAAATGTTCGGCCATTCGCCTAAGACCATCATGCGCGACGAAAGTGTAGTGCGACACTATCGCTCTACCCAGTTTGCTCAGACCGACATCGAAACGATGCTTAGCCAAGTGCTACGTCTCGAAGCCGTGGCTTGTAAGGACTGGTTGACCAACAAGGTGGACCGCTCCGTGACGGGTAAGGTGGCACAACAGCAATGCGTCGGTGCGCTCCAACTTCCCTTGGCCGACGTGGGTGTCTGCGCACTCGACTATCGCGGACAAGCGGGTATTGCTACCGCCTTGGGACACGCACCCGCCGTAGCGCTCGCCAACCCCGCAGCTGGTAGCCGAATGGCTGTGGCAGAGGCTTTGACCAACTTAGTGTTTGCTCCACTCGACGGTGGACTGGACAACGTGTCGCTCAGTGCCAACTGGATGTGGCCTTGCCGCGCTCAGAAGGGTGAGGACGCACGTTTGTACGAGGCCGTGAAAGCGCTCTCCGATTTCTGCGTAGCGCTGGGCATCAACGTACCTACGGGTAAAGACTCTCTTTCGATGGTACAGAAATATCCCGATGGTACACGCATCATCTCCCCAGGTACGGTCATCGTCAGTGCTGGAGGCCCTGTGCGCAATGTCAGAGGCGTTGTAACGCCCGTGCTGCGCACAGATGTAGATTCTTCTTTGCTCTATATTCCTTTCTCCCTCGCACGTCCTACGCTCGACGGAACGGCTGCGGCGCAGGTTGTTGGTCGTGTGGGCGACCATGTGGCCGATGTGCAATCGCCCGACTATTTCAAGCGCGCTTTTGCTGCCGTACAGCAGCTCATCGAGCAATTCCATATCCTCGCGGGTCATGACGTGTCGGCGGGCGGTCTCATCACGACCTTACTCGAAATGTGTTTTGCCAATACCGAGGGCGGTTTGTACATCAACCATCTCGGTATCAGCGACGCGGCAGACGATGCCGAACTGGTGGTTGAGCTTTTCCAAGAAACGCCTGCCGTAGTCTTGCAAGTGAGCGATGCAGATCTTCAAAACATCACCCAACTCCTGAGCGACAAGGATGTAAAGTACAGTATCTTAGGTCGCCCCACCACCGCCCGCGTATTGCGCTTTTCACATGCCGACAAACATTTAGTACTTTATATCGACATACTGCGTAGAGATTGGATGCGCACCAGCCATTTGCTCGACAAGAAGCAGAGTTTCAATGGCAAAGCCGACGAGCGCGCTAAAAACTTTGGCCGTCACCCCATTGCGTACCAGATAGACTCCAGCTTTGACGGCACATTCGCTTCGCTCAAGGCGGACCCCGAGCGTCGCACACCCAGTGGCATACGAGCCGCTATCATACGCGAGAAAGGCACCAACGGTGAGCGCGAGATGGCCTACATGCTCTACTTGGCTGGTTTCGACGTGAAGGATGTCACGATGACCGACCTCGTGAGTGGGCGCGAAACGCTCGAAGATATACAGTTCATCGTCTTCTGTGGCGGTTTCTCGAACAGCGATGTCCTCGGCAGTGCCAAGGGATGGGCTGGCGCATTCCTCTACAATCCTAAGGCCAAGCAAGCCCTCGACCGCTTCTACGCGCGCCCCGACACGCTGTCGCTCGGCGTATGCAATGGTTGTCAACTGATGATAGAACTCGGACTGATCGACTCGGCTAAGGATGCCAAGATGCTCCACAACGATTCGCACAAGTTCGAGAGTGCGTTCCTCCAAGTTGATGTCCCCGAAAATCGCAGCGTGCTATTCCATTCTCTCAGTGGGAAACAGCTCGGTATCTGGGTGGCACATGGCGAGGGCAAGTTTGCGTTGCCATCGTCCAGCGAACAATACGATGTGGTGCTGCGCTATCCTACAGCCGACTATCCTGCCAATCCCAACGGTAGCGACTACAACGTGGCAGGACTTTGCAGCAGTGACGGTCGCCACTTGGCCATGATGCCACACCTCGAGCGTGCCTTCCTACCGTGGCAATGTCCGTTCTATCCCTACGAGCGTGCCGACCAGGACTGCACACCTTGGTTGGAGGCCTTTGTCAACGCCCGCGAGTGGATAGCTGCTCGCCAGTAGGCTTTGCTACCTCGTGCGCGAACAACCCCGTCTCACCATCCAGCCCTTTTTTCTTCGCATCGTCGGCTCTTTTGCCGCCTACACGATGTATCTTTGCTGTAAAGAAATGATTTAGAATTTCGGTAACTACGAAAATGAGTGTCCATCATCGACTTTTAGAGGTGCTTGCAGAGTACAAACGACTCCGTATAGCCGAGCAGATAGACTACGATAAGTTCAATCTGTACTCACTCATCACCCATTCTACAGCCATAGAGGGTTCCACAGTAACCGAGATAGAAAATCAATTGCTGTTCGATGAAGGCATCACGGCCAAGGGACGATCGCTGCAGGAACAGTTGATGAATCTCGACTTGAAGAAAGCCTACACGCACAGCATCCGATTGGCAAAGTCGCAGACCGCTATTTCCGTCGACCTACTCAGAGAATTGTCGGCAATGGTGATGAACAACACAGGCGGCATCTACAATACATTGCAGGGTACATTCGATGCGTCAAAGGGCGACTTGCGACTACTGAATGTCACGGCAGGAGCGGGTGGACGTTCGTACATGCACTTCGCGAAAGTACCTACTCGTTTGGCCGAATTTTGCACCAAGCTCAACCAGCGTCGTCAGGTTCTGCACCAGTCGGAAGACATCATCGCCCAATACGAGTTGAGTTTTGATGCCCACTACGAGCTTGTCACGATACACCCGTGGGTAGACGGCAATGGCCGTATGGCACGGCTATTGATGAACCATTTGCAGTTTGAATACGGACTTGTACCGACCAAAGTCAATATGGCCAACAAGGCCGCGTACATACAGGCTTTGGTCGAATCGAGAGAGCAAGATAGTGGTGAGCCGTTCAGCACATTTATGTTCCAAGAGCATATCCAAAATTTGCAGCAAGAGATTGCGACCTTTCGGCGAACAATTTCCTAACGAATAGATAGGCACACGGCGCGCACAACAAGCCCTCCGTGTGGCACGCGAAAGCAGATGGAGAAACGCTGGCCATACCCCCACCTTTTTTCTCTGCGTTTTTCGACATTTTGCCGCCTACACGATGTATCTTTGCTGTAGAGAAATATAGCCCCATAACCTAAGAGGCGAAAAAGGGCGTAAAATGGGGCAAAAACTACCTCGGCATGCAGGAAATTCTACATGCCGAGGTAGTTTTTTTTACATACCGATGTAGTTTTTTCTACATCGGATGTAGTGTTTCACGTAGTCAATGCAAAATTTCTTATCTCGGATTTGCTATCTTTAGTTTGCAATCTGCGCATTTGCAAAACTTTTTTAGCACCACATCCCCCCATCTTTTTTTTATTCTATACGCTGCTGTTGCCCTTTCAGGGCGCAATCCCATCTCCGATGTATACCCAGGGCGTTGCCCTGGGCTGGTGGCAGTTTGGCCTTTCAGGCCGCTCTTGATGGTGTGGGCAATCCTTTTATCCAAACTAACACACTGGGGTAATGCATCGGCGCGGACGGCCTGAAAGGCCAGCGAGCTATCAGCCCAGGGTAGCACCCTGGGTATAGGGTCGACAGGAGGGTACGCGCCCCGAAAGGGCAAAAGCAGAGTATGGGACGATTTTATTAAGCATAAAATAATCTTTCAAGAGATTGTACAATGTAGTCAATTCTACTTAGATGACGAAGTACACTATATGTGCAATGACACGGGGCGAATTATCGTAGGTGAACACCTGCCGTTTCTTCTGGGAATACTTAATAGCAAGATTTTCTTTTATGCGGTGAAGAAGTTTTATGGCGGTGGTGTCTTAGGCGAACATGGGATTAGGATGAAACACACTTTCTTTGAGAACTTCCCTTGTTTGCCCTATAACAAGCAAATAGAGAAGGCCGCCAAAGAACTTTCTACAAACTATAATCCCGCCCTTTCAGAAAAAATAGACGCAAAGATATATGCACTCTATGCGCTAACTAAGGAGGAAATACAAGAGGTTGAACAAGAATCAACAATATCCCAACAAGCCTAACAATCCTATATATGTTGTTGAGATAGCCTGATATACGGCGTTTCTTCATTCTATTGAACAAGGCGACCTATATGGCCGCCTTGTTCAATAGAATGAAGTGGTCAGAGTACCACGCTCCCCACGCCTTTCATGTCAAGAGCCACTTGAATGCCCATAGCCTTGAACGCCCTCATCATGGAAGCAAAGGTGATGCTTTTCCCTCTTTCTATGCGGCAGACCTGTGCCCGCTGTACTCCCATCCTCTCGCCAAGCTGCTCCTGTGTCAAGGACTGCGACTCACGAGCCATCTTGATTGCCTCGCCTATGTGGTAAGCGTGAAGTTCATCTGCCAACTTGCGCTCGAAAGCGTCACGTTTTGGTGTTCCTACTTTACCGATATATTTGTCAGTCAGTTCGTCTAAGGTGTGAAGTTTCATTGCCATAACTACCTCCTATTTTGATTCGTAATATTTCTTTCGTAATGCTTCGGCACGTGCAATTTCTTTTTGCGGCACTTTCCATGTCTTCTTGACAAATCCATGAGTGGCAACTACCAACCGCTTCTGCTGCTCATCCCAGAACGCCAAAAGGCGGTATTGCATCCCATTGTAGAGCGTACGGAACTCCCAAATGTCAGAGCCACCTTCCAGTTTCTTGAACAGGTCATTGTCAATGACACCACCCGCCACCTTGTGTACGTTATACATTATCTTGTCACGAGGGGCTTCATCAAGGGTGTCGAGGAACTCCTCAACCTCGTCCATGAATGAGACTTCAAAATGTATGCCTTGTGCCATATCATTCAAATCTTTGTGCAAAAATAAGTATTGTTTCTAAAATACGCAACAAGATAAAGACCAATTGTATTGTTAGGCATCAATTTGAGGAGGATTTTTATAAGCCAAAAATGTTCTATGCAGACATAACTCAGCAATTAAACTTTTGTGTTTGTCGTGATGTCATGTTTGGCAATAATACCACGTACTTTATAGCCACTGAAAACGAGACTCTATTAGCTCATCTCAACAACTACTTGAACTCTCCTTTAATTGATTGGTATTATAGAACGTTGTCCGTGCAACTTGGAGAAAAGGCCGTACGCATGTTCTCTATTTATGTATTAGGTATTCCAATTCCTCCCATAGGGCAGACAGATGTGTATAAGGCCTACCGCCTTAATGCTTCAGAGATAGCTTTTATTGAATCTCAACAAAGCCAATAGTATTTCTTTCCTCTGTAGTGAGATTATATAAGTCAAAGAGCATGGCATCAATATGCTGTGCTTTATCTTTGGTGTATTCTGTCTGAATGTCTTTTACGGCCTCTATGAATTTATCTTCTGTTTCTTGACTAATGGGAAGAACAGGTATCTTATCAAAGAAAATCTTGCTCAGTTCTCTCGTTCCACCTTGCAATTCGGGGAATGAATCCCTGAAACAATACTTAAACAGCGACGAGTTGAAGAAAGCAGTAAGATATGCTACTTTTTTACCTGTGATGATAAAGCACTTTTGGTTGGTAATATACCCTTTGTCGTCAAAGACAAAAGGCATGTACTTTGTCATGTTAGGGTACATGATTTTTGGCTTATAAAAATCGTCCAAATACGCACAGTTTCTGAGATTGTAGGGCGTGTCGCCTTGGTCGGCTCGTTTTTCGATTTTGTCCCAATATTGGTCTAAATGAGCCTTTACGGCGGGATAATCGTTGATGTCTATGCGCGGAAGTTTGCCTTTGATGCCGTTGTGCGTGTTGATAAGATACAGTCCGTTGTCCTCATACCCATACCGCTTGATATCTCTGCCGCGCAGTATGGGTCGAATTAGGTCAGCGGTTTTTTTGCGCTCATCCTCTGTTTGACAGGCTCGGAGGATTTCTTCGCGCTTCTCGGTGGAGATAATAAAGGCTTCGTTGCAGCCGGTAAGGACACCGCGATAGATGTTGATGTCCCAATCCTTGAGTGGTGTTCCTACGGCTTCTATCTTTCGCTTGATGCTTTGTTCGATGGGCGTGAGGATGACCCAGCTCTCTGAGGTGGCGAAGTCTGAGGGCGTGGCGGCTTGCTGCACGAAATCGCCCAAATCGCCGCTCATGGTTTTGTACTGCTTGTTGGCCACCACGGCGCGCGTCTGGTGCTGGTTGGCCTCGCGGGCAAAGAGCAGGATGTTGGTGTCGACCGTAGCACTCTCGAAGATGCGCACCCCTGCGAAGTCTATCAAGAGCTTGGGGTTGGTCTTTGTGGCAAAGAAAGCGCGTGTCTTCTCGCCATATCCTGCGCGCATCCATTTGTTGGAGGTGATGAAGCAGAGATGTCCGCCCTGCTTGAGCAGCTCGTAGCCGCGTTCGTAGAAGAGGCAATAGATGTCGCCCGTGCGTGCAAAGGTCTGATAGCCGCACGCTTGGTATAGGCGTGCTTGCTCCCCGCCGTTGTTTTGTAGCTGAATGTAGGGCGGGTTACCGATGACGATGTCGAAGCCCTCGGCTACGCCAAACATCCATTCGGGGTCGAAGAAGGTAGCCACGGCGTTCTGGTCGTAAGGATTCCAGGCGGCGAGCTGCTTGGCCTGCTCGGGTGCAAAGTCGTTGTTCTCGGCGAGCAGCTTGGCCAACTCTTCGCGCAGCTGTTGGTCTTGCTCGCGCAGGTGGCGCTTGGTGGTGGCCGAACGGGCCGAGAAGTGTTTGTGGCGTATGGTCTGCAGTTCCTGTTGTAGGCGGGCTATGTCGGGGTTCTCGAAGAGGTTGCCCATCTGCGCTTGTTTCTTCTTGGCGATGAGCGTATTGGCGGCTACGAACTTTGTCTCGAGGTTGGGCAGCGTGGGTATGCCGTAGTTGGGCTTTGACTCATCTTTCTCGCAGTCGCAGATGAGCGAGATGAAGAAGCGTAGCTTGGTGATTTGCGCAGCTATGCTCTGTATGTCGCTGCCGTAGAGGCAGTTCTCGATGATTTTGAGCTTGAGGTCGTAGGACGTGGTGTCCGTCTCGATGCGCCCGAGGATGTCCACGATGCGGTTGAGCAGTCCCATGGGGAATGCGCCCGAGCCGCAAGCGGGGTCGAAGATTTTGACGCTCTTGAGCATCCCCGCTATGCGCTGATAGTCTGCCCAGTGCAGCTCGTCGGGCACAAAGTCGGGGTGGAACACCGCGCGCACCGTGGGCGAGTCGCCGAGGTAGGCGATGAGCGATTCGTCCACCATGTAGTTCACAATCTCGCGCGGGGTGTAGAACGATCCGCTCTGGTTGCGCGCCGTTTCGCGCGTCTCGGGGTTGTATGCGCCTAAGAGGTTCTCGAACACCTTTCCCAAGAGTTCTGGGTCGAGAGCCACCTGTTGTTCCTCGGGTGAGTTCTCCTCGATGGTGAAGTTGTATCGGCTCAGCAGCGAGAGCAATCCGCGCTCGGGGTGGAAGAAGAGTACGTTGGGCACCGTGGCGCGGTGCTTGTAGCGTCCGTCGGCCGTGCGGGCGGGGTTGCGACTGAACCCGTCGTAGTTGAAGCAGTGCTCCACACCGTGTAGCGTGCGCGTCTTGTCCAAGCACTCAAAGAGCCCACCGTTGAGGAACGGCACATTGGCAAAAAGCTCCACGACCTGCTCCTCCGGGATAGCGAATAGCTCCTCGTAGCGATAGAGCGTCTTGATGTCGCGCGAGGC
>JAFVCB010000007.1 GCA_017479555.1 Bacteroidaceae bacterium
GTACCATTGTGGTGCTGGGGCACGAAATCCTCCGTATCCTCCGTGGCGCATGCACCACAACCTCGCTTGCCGACACTTCAAAACCTCTGTGGCAACGGCTCAATTCAGATCAACGCTACATACTGGCCATCCTCGTATCAATGATACCCGTGGGCATCGTAGGTGTGTTCTTCAAAGATACGGTAGAGGACATTTTCGGTTCGGGACTTTTGGTCGTGGGACTCTGTCTCATCGTCACCGCGCTCTTGTTGGCTTTTTCCTACTTTGCCAAGCCCCGTCAGAAAGACGAGATTTCGCTATGGGATGCCTTTGTGATAGGAATGGCGCAGGCCGTGGCCGTGTTGCCTGGACTCAGTCGCAGCGGTTCCACGATAGCCACAGGCCTGCTGCTTGGCAATCGTAAGGAGACGATGGCACAGTTTTCTTTTCTGATGGTTATACCTCCCATCCTTGGCGAAGCACTGCTCGACACGGTTAAAACATTGCGCGAAGGACTTGCCGCTACGTTTGGTGAGATAGGACTTATACCCTTGACGGTAGGTTTCTTGGCCGCTTTCATCAGTGGGGTAGTGGCTTGCAAATGGATGATAGGCATCGTGCGTCGAGGCAAACTCATCTATTTTGCCTACTACTGTCTTGCTGTGGGACTGTTCATCACGCTCTTTAGCTTCTTCAAGTAGTTCGAGCCTCATGGATTTTGTAGCGGGCGAAATATTAGCTTTCGATAAGCCCTATGGCATGACGTCTTTTCAGCTCGTCTCGAAGGTGCGCTATCAACTCTGTCGTCACTTGGGTATCAAGAAACTCAAGGTGGGACACGCGGGTACGCTCGATCCCTTAGCCACAGGCGTGGAAATCGTATGCACGGGACGCGCCACCAAACAGATAGAAGCCTTGCAGCTTCATCAGAAAGAGTATGTGGCACAGCTCAAGTTCGGCGCTACCACACCCAGCTACGATTTGGAACATCCTGTAGATGCGACATTCCCCTACGCACACATCACACGCCAAATGCTCGATGATGCGCTCCAGCATTTCGAGGGCGATATTCAACAAGTGCCGCCTGTCTTCTCGGCGTGCAAGGTGAGTGGCGACCGTGCTTGCGACTTAGCGCGCAAAGGACGTGAGGTCACCCTCGCGCCCAAGCACATTCACATAGAAAGAATAGAGGTGCTCCACTTTGCGCTGCCCGATGTGACACTGCGCGTGACCTGTGGCAAAGGCACCTACATTCGCGCCTTGGCACGCGACATCGGTTTGGCACTGAACTCGGGGGCACATCTCACTGCGCTGAGGCGCACACGCGTGGGAGAAATAGACGTAGAAAACTGCCTTTCCCTTGAGCATTTCGAGGAATACCTTAACCAATTAGACCTTGTCGCACCTCCCGATACTCCAGTTGAAAAGCACTAAATACCACACGCTTTCTCCCAAATGTATAAATACAAGGTGCGTCCTGTAGAGGCCGTTACTCATGAAGGTCAAGTTTGGAGTAAGCATCGCAAAACTCTTTTTGATTTTACGCTAAAGCAGATAAGAATATACACTATATGAAACTTTCACAGTTCAAGTTTAATCTCCCCCAAGAGAAGATAGCACAGTATCCTGCACTCAATCGCGACACATGTCGCCTGATGGTACTCCACCGTTCCACAGGCGATGTAGAACACAAGGACTTCGTCAACTTGCTCGACTATTTCAACGAGCACGACCTCTTCGTGTTCAACAATACGCGCGTGTTTCCTGCGCGTCTCTTTGCCAACAAGGAGAAGACGGGTGCGCTGATAGAAGTCTTCTTGCTGCGTGAACTCAATGCAGAGTTCTTTCTGTGGGATGTTATCGTCGATCCCGCCCGCAAGATACGTATCGGCAACAAACTCTTTTTCGGCGAAGATGGTAGTGTAGTGGCCGAGGTCATCGACAATACCACCAATCGTGGTCGCACGCTTCGTTTCCTCTTCGATGGCGACCACGAGGAGTTTAAGCAGATGCTCTACGGACTTGGCGAAGCTCCCGTGCCTCGCTATGTGGGGCGTCCCACAGAGGCAGAGGATGCAGACCGCTATCAGACCCTCTTTGCTACCGAAGAAGGTGCCGTGTGCGCACCCTCGGCAGGACTGCATTTCTCTAAGCAAATGCTTACGCGCATGGACATCAAGGGCGTAGACACAGCCTTTGTGACGTTCCATAACGGACTTAATCAGTTCCAGAGCGCAGACGTAGAGGATCTCTCCAAGAACAAGATAGATAGTGAACAGATGAGCATCTCGACCGCCACCGTCAACCGCGTCAACGAGGCGCGCGACAAGGGACAGCACATCCTCTCTATCGGCACGAGTACCATGCGAGCCTTAGAGACAGCCGTGGTGGGTACGTTCGGACGTATCAAGGAGTATGAAGGTTGGACAAACAAGTTCATTTATCCCCCCTACGACTTCCGAGTAGCCGACTCGCTCTTGGTTAATTTCCACCTCCCTGTCACGCCACAAATCATGCTTTCAGCGGCCTTCGGCGGTTATGAACAGACGATGAATGCCTACGAGATAGCCCTCAAGGAAGACTATCAGTTTGGGCCTTTTGGCGATGCATTGCTCATTGTAGACTGATGTTCGAGGCAACGTAGTGACGGTACGCGCTTTTTCGTCGTATAACCATACGTTGCCACCCTTTCTTTTTCGTTTACGTGCAAAGTTAGGTCTCATCTATGCGCACGCTGTATGTATCTCTCGGCAGCAATATCGGAGAGCGCGAAAAGCTCATTCGACGGGCTGTAGACCTCTTGAGTGAACGCATTGGAGTACTTCAGCAGCTCTCTACACTCAGAGAAACGCAGCCTTGGGGCTTTGCGTCCGACAATCTGTTTCTCAATGCAGCCGCCAGTTTCTCTACCGCGCTCAATCCGTCCGAGATTTTGTCCATTACCGAAGAAGTAGAACGTGAGTTGGGACGCGACCATAAGACTCAGCATAAGGCCTATACCGACCGCACGATTGATATCGACTTACTGGCGCTTGACGACGTGGTGATGCAGACCGAAGCGCTCACGCTGCCCCATCCTTTTATGGCAGAGCGCCGCTTCGTGCTTGAACCGCTGTGCGACATAGCCGCTGAAGCCCTACATCCTGTAAGCCATCTAACCTACAGGGAACTGCTGAGAAAGCTCAACCGTTTGGATATAATGCCTGTCAAAGCACCCTCAGTGGAGATTGTTGAGGCGCTTAACCGTCTGCTGCCTCAACTTACGCGGCACGCTATGCCGATGTCGCTCTCCCAGTTACAATCACTTGTAGCTAACCCCTCTACGCTTCTTCTTGTGGGGCGCGATGAACTTCAGCGTATCTGCGCTTCCCTCACACTTTGTTTTTGCAGTTCACCCACAGGTTTGAAAGCTTGGGTAGAAGATGTGGTGGTAGATGCTACAGCTCGTGGGCGTGGTTATGCTACACAGCTTCTCGACTATGCCAAGGCGCAGGCTGAATGTCTGCACGCCAAGAGTCTCAATCTCACCTCACAGCCCCAACGTCAGGCCGCCAATGCGCTCTATCGTAAAGCGGGATTCGCTCCCCGCACCACCAACGTGTATCGCTACGAACTCCCATCGGCAAAACTTCCCGATTGACCCTTTGCATCATACTCTGCCCATCGCTCTTGCCCTCTTCTTTTCTATTCAAAAAACAAAGTCAATGGATTTCTTCTGAATTAGTATACACATAGGCAAGAAATACTTACCTTTGCCGATGACCATCTTTTTTTATCCCTCTTACGACTATGAGTAAAGACAAAAACGACATCCACAAATTAGCCACAGGTACTATCGTCAACCAAAGGTACGAGATTATCGAACTGCTCGGAGCTGGTGGATTTGGCAATACCTATCTGGCACGCGATACACGTTTCAGTTCTTCCACACAATACGTTTGCATCAAAGAGTTTTTCCTCTCGGGCATAGCTACTCGCGCAACCAACGGACACGACATCAAACTATCCGATCCCACAAAGGCCGACAGCTACGAGGAACAACGTCTACGTTTCAGAAGAGAAGCCGAAAGAATATTCTCCCTGCGCGATGAGCACATCGTTCGTGTAAGCGACCTTTTCGACGAAAACGGTACATCCTACTATGTGATGGACTATATCGCTGGACAGTCGTTGGCACAATACATCAAGGAGAAGGAAAAACTTTCAGAGATTGAAGCACTAAGGATTGTCCTTCAAATACTTTATGGACTCAGAGTCATACATGAGATTAACTTGATACATTTAGACATCAAGCCTGGCAACATTATGATAGACCAGCATGGTCGTATCATGCTCATTGACTTTGGTGCATCGAAAATCATAGAGAATGGCAGTGCCACACTCTCAGCCGCCATTCTGACAACTCCTGGCTACGCACCATTAGAGCAAACGCTTGCCGAACTCGACCGCATCGGAGAGTGGACAGACCTCTATGCCGTAGGTGGCACATTCTACAAGATGCTCACAGGCGTGACACCCTCCAATGCACAAGTCATCATCGACGAAGGTAGAGACGCATTCAGTTTTCCATTAGAAATCTCAACCAAATCGCGCGAACTCATCTTCTGGCTGATGAATACACGCATCAGTGAGCGCCCACATAGCACTGCAGAGGTCATCACACGAGTAGAGCATATCCTCGAAGAGTTTGAGAAAGACAGTTCTCTCGACAAAGGAAAACCCGTATTGGTTACGCCCGAAAAGAAAACCATATCACAGCTTTCCGATGTAGCAAAAGCCCAACAAAAGTCCCCTAATATCCCCGAGCAACAAAGCGGGAACGTAGCTCCAACACCTCCACCTGCCCTAAACAGCGGTGCGCCACAACCCTTATTCACTCCAGCACCACCCGTGGGAGCACAAAGCGCCAATAAAGCGAATAACAACATCGGTTCACAGGTTCCAAATTCTAACTACGGCAAACCTATACCTTCAGCCGTA
>JAFVCB010000041.1 GCA_017479555.1 Bacteroidaceae bacterium
AGGCGTGCGCGTGGTGGTCGTGGCGGCAGCCTATTTCGCGATACTCTATGTGGCTCATGCCGAAATCCTGCGCGAAGCCCTGCGCTTCGTGCGGCGCAAGTAGCAGTTTCCGCTACCCACGCTTTTTCGACTTTCGAAAAAGCGTTTCTATCCCCATTCCCCTCTTTTTTCTCGCATGTCCGCTCCCTTTTTATAAACTAAGGTTAAGTTTGTGTAAACTTAGCCTAAATTCACACAAATTAAGCCTAAATTCTTGAAAATTTAGGCTTGATTTATAAAATATGTCCGAGAGGGCAGAAAACCCAGCGTATAAGCAATAAAACTCCCTAAAATCTTTTGGCGTTTAGCTCAATCTTCGTCGATTTCTATTGTGTTATTTGTGTTCATTCGGAAAGAAAGCGTCCCAACCAGCAAGGTCTGTCGTATTTTCTATTGGGAAGCGGGAGTAGTACCACACGCCGTTCTTTTCTATCACCACACCGCCTTGCAGTTTCTGGTCGGCGCGTTCGGGAGCGGTCATATATTCCAAAATAGCGTTGTGCTTGGCGGGGGCTTCGGGGTCGCTGTTCTCGCTCTTTGTGTCGAAGAGGAACACTTGCCCATTCTTCATCCGAACGATATAGTCCACATAGAACAACGCCTTGTAACCACTGCTGTTCGTGTAAGGTATGGCGTAGTGCTGCTTGCCCTCATCACCGTTCTTGTACCACCAGTCAATGCAGCTCGCATTCTTTTCAAGGAATGCTGTGAAGCGTTGTTCGGGCGTGCTGGCTTGGTTGAGTTCTACGAAAGGCATCAGCGCGTGACGCTGTACAGTTGCGTTGACATGGTGCGTCTCCTCTTTGTAGATGCGCTCGGATGGCACTTCCCAAGTGTACCGCTCGAAGTCGCGCTCCCGCGCCGCCCCTTGGCGGGCTTGAAGCCGTATGCTGTAAGCGTTTAGCGCGCGGGTGATGATGTCGGAAAACTTATCCTTGTTGCCGTGGTAGAGAATCACTTTCTGTGCGTCTGTTTCGAAGAGATCGAATAGGGCTTCCATCACCTGCATAAGATAGCCAGCCAATACGCCAAGGCTGTGGGCTTTCTCATACTTTCCGAGCAGTTTGCGACAGAAGTCCAGATAGATGCGGTACACCTCGCCTGCGCTGCGCGCGAACTTGTGCTGTTCACCGCGCACGTCAATCACGCCGACCTCGTTTTGGAACACCACATCGGAGGGAATCTCTACGTTGATGTTCTTCACGTCAAAGCGTATGCGGTTTTTTACCTTTTCACGGTTGGTCGCCGATGCTATTTGTGGCGTTGCGCCCGTCGCGGGCGCAGTTTCGGTCGTTTCTTCTTCCTCACCTTCCATTTCTGCCAGGGTGAAGAGCGAGGGCTGATAGGAGAGCAGCCACTGTTGCTTGAATGTGTCGATGAGCACTTGCTTGAAGTCGGGGCCGAGGCGGTTTCGGTCGCTGCTTTTACGCTCGTTGTAGAAGGAGTCAAGAGCTACGTTCTCCAAGTTTTCTCTGCGAAGGGCTTGAAGCGCATCTTTGTTGAGATAGTCCATGTCCTCAGCCACGATTTCTATCTGGTCTTTGCTGATGTCGGTATAGACGTAGCCGTAATTCTGCAGTTCGTCGGGATAGAACTTCTGCTCGGGCATTCGCAGGATGCGCCCGACGGTCTGAATGGTGAACTGGTTGCTGGTCAGCTTGCGGAAGATGAGCAGCACTGCCGCGCGGGGATAGTCCCAGCCCAGGGCGATGGCTTGCTTGAAGAGCAGTACTTCCGTAAGGTTATCCGCGCGTTCCAGCCCCGCGAGGTTTTCTTTCTCGTTGGAGAGCCAGACGGCAAGTTTCCCGTTCTCCGCGTCTATGCCTTTGACGGCGCGGAGGTAGGTTTTCACCTGGTCGGCTATTTTTGCGTCCTCTGCGCTCATCGTTTCGCTTTGGTCGTTGGGGAGCTGGATGAGTAGCAGAGGGTTAATGTTCACGCCAAGCCGATTGTAGGCCTCGGCTATTTGGTTTCGCTTCGCCAAAGCCCGCTCTATGAGGTGCTGGTTGAGCTCGCGCTCGTCGTTGTAGCCTTTGGTGATGTCAGGATTCAGAATGACTTGCTTCTTAATCATTTCTTCCGCCACGACTGCTTCGCGCGGAATAGTTACCGTGTAGTCGCTCTGTGTTTTTGGCGTGGCAGAGATGCGTATCTCCACCTTGGGCAGTATCCTCTCCAATACTTTCTTCGACTTGTCGGCGGTTTTGCTCCAATAGAGGTGTTCCTCGTCAATGATCACGATGATGGGCAAGCCATGTTCCTCCTGTGTGCGACGTGTGATTTCATAGATGCTGCTGCTCTGTTCCGAGTCGCGCACCATCACGTTCTTGTCCTTGTTGATGCTCTCCCAGTTCACAAAGAGTATCTCGCCCGGCTTGATATAGCCGTCGGCATGGTCTAGCTCGTCGTACATCACGGCACGCAGCAGACGTGTCTCGGTGAAGTAGTTCTTCATCTTGAAGTAACTCTGCTGGTGCAGTTTGTTGGGCGCAATCCAAATGAACGCCACTTCTTGGTATGGCGCACTTCCGAGCGTGCGGAGTTCTTCCGTGAGGTCGTGGAGCAGTTGCGACGCCATCACGGTTTTGCCTGCGCCCGTCGGTGCTTTGAAGACGAGCGTGTGGCGGTTGCCAGAGAGCGACAGCAGTTCTATGGTCGTCTCCACCAGTTTGCGGACGGCGCGTTGCTGGAATTTCAGTTCTTTCATTCTTGTTCACCGTTTGAAAGTTCTTCCATATACTGCTCCACTTGGCGTTTCAGCGTTGGCAGGTCATTGCGATAGGTCTCCCAGACGAAAGTTGGGTTTGTGACAATATAGCCGTGAATGAGTAGGTTGCGCATATCCACAATGTCGCGCCAAGGCACGTCAGGATGTTCGCTACGGAACTCCTTTGTGAGCAAATTTGCGGCTTCGCCAAGCACCATTAAGTTGTACACGACGGCGTGGAAGCACATGTTGTCTGCCTTCATTTCTTCAAACGTCTTGCCACGCAGGTAGTCGTTGATGTGGTCAATGCACTCGCCAATGTGGCGGAGGCGGTCAATATCTCTAACGGGCTCTCTCATAAATTATCTTCTTGTCTTGGTTTGCGGTTATGGTTGCGGCGGGGCGCAGTGTACCCTCTTCCACGAGGTCGACTTTACGCCCTAACAATTCCTCCATTTCTCTGTGCATACGGGCGTAGCGGAACAAGCCGATGGGTTCACTATGGTCAAACTCCACCAATAAGTCCACGTCGCTTGTGGGCGTCTCTTCGTCTCTGGCCAAAGAGCCAAAGAGCCAGGCGCGTATTACGGGTTGTGTTTTCAAATATTCGACAATAGCCAGTGTCATTTGTTTTTTACTCATTGTATTCTCTTTTATATTTCTTTGTTTCCGTTTGTTGGACTACCGCCTTGGCTGCTTCCAGCATAGCCACTTGTTGCAAGGCTTCTTCTCGCGTAGCATGCGACGATGGTCGCCCCGACGAGAGACGCACCTGCCGTGCAGAGTCCTGCATGCTTTGGAATATTGCATCAATAAAAGTCTTTTCCTTTATCATTTTGTATTTTTGAAGTACTGGAATTTTGCGGTCGGCAACCGCAATTTTCAGTAGGATTTATTGCTTCTTCGGAACTTTGACCATTTTATTTGCGAACGCAGCGTGTTCGCAATGTTAAGCGAATAAGTCGCCCTGCGTGGGTTGTGCTTGATTTTCTTCTACCTTTTCCAGTTCAAAGAGTTTCGGTTTCCGCTTGGGCAGCACGCGCTCGTAGGCATCGATGATGGCAGCGGGCAGGGCTACGAGGGTCACCTTGTCGCGCACTTCGTAGAATTCGTCTGTGAAGGGGTAGCGGTCGGGGGCGAAGACGTAGACTTTCAGCTTCCCCGCGCCGAAGTCCATTTCGCGGATTTCCTCTACAAGTTGGAAAATGAACTCTTCGCGATAAACGATGAGCATCTGCTTGTCGTCCTTGGCAAAGTAGCGGAGGGCTTGCGGGTGTGTCTTGTAACGTCCGAAGTGCTTTTGCTCCTCATAGAGGTCCTCCTTGATGCAGAGTAGGTCGGTGGCGGCACTGACGAGGTCGCGGAAGTTGCGCTGTGTCTTGTCGCGAGGGATAAAGCCTGTGCGATAGTAGCGCAAGCGGTTGTTCTTCAATCCAGCCACAGCATTGCCCTTCGGCGTAGTGTAGCCCTCTATCACGCGGCGGTTGCGTTCGTAGGTCACATTCTCGCAGATGCCATTCTCGTTGTTGGTCACGAGGATGCATTGGCGGTGGCCTCCGTCCTTATTTTGTATCATTGTAGCGTGAAGTGTTGTACCGCTTCCAGCAAAAAAGTCAAGAATGATAGAATCCTTATCACTCGCGATCTTTTCTATAAAACTGATCAACGAGGATGGCTTAGGGTACGAAAAAACAGACTGCTGAACCACATTTGAAAGTTCTGTTTTGGCCGTTCTCGTACTTCCAACTTTATCGAAAGGCCATACTGTACTAACAGGTGTAGGGGTTAAATTATCTGCGTAAATACGGAAGTTTGCAGACCACCCTTTCTTGCCTTTAATCCATTCAATCCTATCAATTTCATCTTCATATTTTGTCTTACTCCACCTCCAGCAGCCTTTCTCTCCATTTGTCTCCATCGGAAATACGATTGTTCCATCAGGTGCTTCTATGCCATAATAGAGACTATCACTCTTATGCCCACCCATAAGCCTGAGTGGTTTTAGATAATATTGACGGCCTTTGTCATCAATTTTATTATAGTGTTCGGGGATTTCTTCTGGCTCAATACGCTTTAATACAACATCGGCCTTGGCATAAACCAAGATATAGTCATGTCTTACTGTAAACCCTTTTACATCCATTCTTGGGCTGTCGGTCTTCTCCCAAATAACATTGCCAATAAAATTGTTCTCTAAAAAGATTTCATCGCACAGCAACTTCAGCTGCGCCTGCTCATTATCGTCAATCGAGATAAAGATTACTCCTTTGTCTGACAATAGCCGCTTAGCAATTCTCAGTCGTTTGTTCATAAACGACAGCCACTTGCTGTGGCGGTAGTCGTCTTCAGAGTCCACATAAGAGTCGTTGTAGACAAAATCCTTGTTCCCCGTGTTGTACGGTGGATCAATATAGATGACATCAATCTTTCCCTCGTGGGTATAAGAAAGCGCAGTGAGTGCTTCGAGGTTGTCGCCCTCAATGATGATATGATTGGGCGCATCGTCGGCATCAGAAGGGATGAACTTCTCCTTCACCTCGCGCAGTATGGGCAGCTCGTCGCGCAGCCGTTCCTCCACATCTTCGGGTTTGTCTTCCCACACAAGCCCATATTTCTTGTGAGAGCGCAGCAGACCGAGCAGCGCGGATTTCTCATCGCGGGAAAGACCTTCAAGTTGCTGTACTTTTCGTATCAGTTCCTGTTTGTCAATGGCCATAGCAAAGGTATATATAGTATATATAGCAAAAACTCCCTCGTTGCACCTGCTGGCCAACCAAAGCCATAGTAGCCTAAGAGAGAGTTCTTATGAAGAGTGCTTTTGTGATCAGTTGCAGGCAGCATTTCTGCTGTACCCTGCAAAAATAGGTAATAACTCCGAAAACAGAGAGATGTGAAAAAGGAATTTGATAAATTGAGTTAGCATGCTGGCAAATAGCAATAATAACATCTTCCAGCTTGCAACAGACAAAATAGCTATATTATTGTTTTTACACGTCCCATTAAATATAGCTACTTAGAAGAGGTAGGCTGCGTTCACGCCTAAACTACCTGCCGAGAGTGCGTATTGGGCATAGCTTACTCCGAGTTTGAAGCGGCGCAGCGAAAGGTTGAGGCCGCCGCTCATGCCAGCCCAGTGTGAGCCTCCAGCTTGTTTGAGCTCATAGGCGCGCCGCATGTTGTATCCCGCGCTGAGCGTGATGGCATCGCTCAGTAGCACATCGACACCCACCACCACGTGGTTGGCCGCGAGCCGACCGAAACCGAGTTTTTTTCCTGCTGTGAAGTAGTCCTTCGCCCGCCAACGCGTGAGGTCACTCAGTGTTACGGTGAGCCGCACAGGGGCATGCGCCAGTCCCACAGTGCCGCCCAGTACGGCGTTAAAAGGGAGATGCTGTCGAGTGCCTTCGTCGAAAGTTTTGACTTGACGACCTATGTGAAGCAGTGCTGCCGACAGGCTCAGGTCGGCCTCGGGGTCGTAGTAGTTCAAACCAAGGTCAACGGCAACGGCAAGGCTGTTGTACTGGCTGTAGTTGCTGGTGACGACTTTGAAATTGGCTCCGCCGCTCCATTTGTCGGAGAGCAGATAGCTGTATGCCACACCGAGCGCGATGTCGCGCGGTGTGAAAGTCCCCATCTTGAGTCCCGTGTCGTCAGTCTCGTCCATCGTGCCGTAGCTCAAGCAGGCAGCGGTCACGGCAGCAGTGTGTCGCTCACCGAAGTCGTGTATGTACTGTGCGCCAAAGTGATTGCCGCCGTCGGGCAGCGTCATGAAGTGAAGTCCCAAGGCACGTGGCTCTGCCCCTGCATAGAGGGCGGGATTGGTAGCTCCCACGGCGGGTGCATCGTCGTCGGCCAGCGAGATGTGTTCGCCGCCCAAAGCCGCCACGTGGGTGGACACGGGCAGTCGCAGCACAGAGAACGACGAGGCGATGCCCTGTGCCACAGAGGTGGAGCACGTAAGTAGCGCAGTGAGCAGAAAGAGGACTTTTTTCATAGTATGGACGTGCCTTCGCGCGATGAAAAGGTAGTTTTTGCAATTTTTAAGGCTGTGACCACGGGCGCGCGCACTTTTTGCTATTACTTTTGCAGACGCAAAATTAAGCACCCGCTTTTAAATAAACGTGAATCAGTCCCATTTATTATATTCTCCACGCTGGCTCAATCTTCTATGGCAGAGACGCAATCGTGCCTACGGGGCTTATGTCCTGCGACAGGAATATCCGCGTCGCTTGTCGCGTGCCTTGGCTTGGGTATATGGTGTGGTACTGATGCTTTCGCTCGTACCTATGGCCATCGGCTGGCTCTTCACGTCGGCAGTGCGTCATAGCATGAGCGAACTCGATGAGGCAGTTGAACTCAAACAACTCGATATCGAGGAATTAGAGAAGCTACATCGCGTCAGTCCAGGTAGGCAGGCCACGGCTGCTGCAGCCCCCAACGCAGCGGGCGCAGAGATAGCCATCGTAGACTCGATACCCACCGTGGTAGACGAGGTGGCTAAGGAAGGGCCGCTCACCATGCAGGTGGGACAAACCACCATCGTGCGCCTGGTGGAACAGAACGACAGTTTGTTGCAAATAGATTCGCTTGCGCCCGTCATCGAAGAGGAAATCAAGGACGTGGAAGTACTACCTGGCGTACCCGATTTCCCTGGTGGCTATATCGCTTTAGCACGTTGGCTCGACCGCCACGTGGAATATCCCAAGGAGGCTCAGCAATCCAAGATTCAGGGCGACGTGGTGGTAAGCGTCATCATCGATGCACAGGGGCGTGCCACGCAGGCCGAAGTGACTACCTCAGCACATCCGCTGCTCGACAACGCAGCACTTCAGGCCGTGAAACAAATGCCGTTGTGGCGTTGGCGAGAAGACGGCACGCTACATAAGGCGCGCATCAACATACCTGTGAGTTTCCATATAGAATAAGGGGCAGAGATAGCCTCGGCACACCACCTTGGTGCGCGTAGCACCCTTTTCAAAAAAATAATAAGGAGATACATATTCACATGCACGCAGAACAGTCACACTCCATAGCATCCGTGGCAGGCGCAGATACGTCTGCCGATGGTGCAGCACAGTTGCGCTACTTGGCCACACGCGTCAACGAGGCACTCGCTGCGCAGGCCTATCCCTCGCAGCCTGAAGGCCTGTACGAGCCGATACGCTACACCCTCGAGGGAGGGGGCAAACGCATTCGCCCTGTCCTATTGCTTACCGTCGCAGCCGCATACGGGGCTTCCTACGAGCAAGCCCTGCCCGCAGCAATCGCTCTGGAGACCTACCACAACCACACCTTGTTGCACGACGACCTGATGGATCAGGCCGAGCTGCGACGCGGACGCCCCACGGTATGGACAAAGTGGGATGCCAATACCGCTGTACTCTCGGGTGACACCATGTTGCTCCGTGCCATGAAGCTACTATCCGACTGCACCTGCGAGCGATGGGCAGAACTCTACCAGCTGTACGTGGATACCTTTGTGCAAGTCTGCGAAGGACAGCAGATGGACATGAACTTCGAGCAGGTAGGCGCGGACAGCGTGAGTATAGGCGAGTACATAGAGATGATACGTCTCAAGACCAGCGTGTTGGTAGCTTGTGCAGCCAAGGCGGGTGGCATCATAGCCGATGCTGATGCCGCAGATTGCAACCTGCTCTATGCCTTCGCAGAGAAGGTAGGGCTGGCATTTCAGCTGCAAGACGATATGCTCGATGTGTGGGGCGATCCAGCAGTTTTTGGTAAGGCCAATGGTGGAGACATCGCTTGTGGCAAAAAGACCTATCCTCTGCTCTGCGCACTCTCTGCGGCTCATGGTTCGCAGCGCGCCGAACTGCTTCAGCTCATCGCCTCGCACGAGAGCGACGAGGCCGAGCGCATCCGCCGCGTCACAGCCATCTATGAGCAGTTGGGTGTGAAGCAGGCTTGCGAGGAAGCCATCGCGGCCTACTATGACGAGGCACAGACGTTCTATCAGTTGCTCCCCCTGCCCGAGTCTGCCAAAAGCCCCTTGTGGCAGTGGGCTGTCCAACTTATGGGACGCGAAAAATAGGCTTGTCCCAGCTCCCCCGCATGCTGGATAGACACTATCCAAGAGCCGCAGTGCATCACCCGAGACAGATGTTTATAGATACACATACCCATATATATACTCCCGAGTTCGACGACGATCGACACGAAGTAGTAGAGCGCGCCGTGCAGGCTGGTGCGCAGTATTTGCTGCTGCCCGCCATCGACGAGGCATCATTGCCCCAGATGGAGGCCGTCTGTGCGCAGTGGCCTACGCTGTGCCGCCCCATGATAGGGCTGCACCCCACCGAGTTGCCAGATGACTATATGGCTACACTTCGTCGCCTACACGAGAAACTCGATGCGCCCGATGCACCTTTCATCGCCGTGGGCGAAGTGGGCGTGGATCTCTACTGGGACACCTCGCGGCGCGACGACCAGTTGCGTGCCTTTGATATCCAAGTGCAGTGGGTCGTGGAGCATCGCTTACCCTTGGTGATACATGCGCGCAATGCCCACCGCGAGATAGTTGATACACTCACTCCCTATCGCGATGCGCTCTGTGGAGGCATATTCCATTGCTTCGGCGGAGACGCAGCAGAGGCCGAGGAGTTGTTGAGTTTCGAGGGATTCTATCTCGGAATAGGAGGTGTGGTAACGTTCAAAAAGAGCACTTTGCACGCTGTACTCGAACAAGTCGTGCCCTTAGCGCGTATCGTACTCGAGACCGACGCACCCTATTTAGCCCCCATGCCCCATCGCGGTAAGCGCAATGAACCGTCGTACATCCCCCTCGTGGCAGCGCGCTTAGCCGACGTGTATGGTCTCTCGGCTGAAGAGATTATGGCACAAACTGCTACGCAAGCCCGCACACTCTTCGGGCTATAAACCAACTTTTTCGTTAAGCCAGAAGAGCAGAGCGAAACTTGTTTCAGCTATGCCTTGGCGAGAAAAAGTCTGTGAAATGAACCATTATATACCTATCCGAACCCAACGATGAAGAACCTATTTATAGAAACATACGGTTGTCAAATGAACGTGGCCGATAGCGAAGTGGTGGCCTCGGTGATGCGCATGGCAGGCTACGAACTCTGCGAGGACGAGTCGCAGGCCGATGCCATCTTTCTAAACACCTGTGCCGTGCGCGACAAAGCCGAGCAGCGCATCATCCATCGCTTAGAGGCCTTGCATGCAGCACGTCGTCGGCAGGGCAAACCAGTCATCTTAGGCGTCTTAGGATGTATGGCCGAGCGTGTTCAAGAAAAACTCCTCGAACACTATCATGCCGACCTCGTGGCAGGTCCTGATGCCTACCTCGCCTTGCCCGACCTCATCGCTCAAGCCGAGTTGGGGCAGAAAGCCATCAATACGATACTATCTACCGACGAGACCTACCACGACGTGATACCACAGCGTTTCTGCGGTGGCGGCGTGAGCGGCTATGTGAGTATCATGCGCGGCTGCAACAACTTCTGCCACTACTGCATCGTGCCCTATACCCGTGGGCGAGAGCGTAGTCGCGATGTAGAGAGCATACTCCGTGAGGTGCGCGACCTACGCGACAGACACTATCGCGAGATTACGCTACTCGGACAGAACGTCAATTCCTATTGCTACGAAGAGGGTACACATTCCATTCTGTTCCCAGAATTGCTACGTAGGGTGGCGCGCGAGGCAGGAGAGCAGGTGCGCATTCGCTTCACGTCCAGCCATCCCAAAGATATGTCGGACGAAACGCTTAGCGTCATCGCCGCCGAACCCAATGTGTGTAGCCATATCCATTTAGCCGTACAGAGCGGAAGCGACAAGGTGTTAGCAGCCATGAACCGCAAGTATACGCGTGCAGACTTTCTGGATCGTATCGCAGCCATACGTCGCATCGTTCCGCACTGTGCCATCAGTACTGACATCTTCGCTGGCTATTGTGGCGAGACCGAAGAGGACCATGCGCTCTCGCTCTCGCTGATGCGTGAATGTGCTTTCGATGCCGCCTATATGTTCAAGTATAGCGAACGCCCAGGCACATTTGCTGCTCGCCATCTTCAAGACGATGTGCCCGAAGCTGTCAAGGTGCGCCGACTGAACGAACTCATTGCCCTACAGAACGAACTCAGTGCGCAGAGCAATCGTCAGGAAGTGGGACAAGTGGTAGAGGTACTCGTGGAGGGCCCCAGTCGTCGCAGCCGTGAGCAACTATGTGGCCGCACCGAGCGCAACAAGATGGTGGTATTTGCCCGCGAGGAAGGCATCCGTAAGGGGCAATATGTCTCTGTGCGCATCACCGATAGCACCAGTGCCACCCTCATCGGCGAGGCTGTCAAATCCTAAATCGCAATAGCCGATGGAGCATCCGCGCATGTCCATTGTGCAGAGTGCCATAGTCAAACCCGCCGTTCGTCAGACCATATTCCTTTTTTCTATATCCCAATCCCTATTCCCTTTGACCAAATGAAACATACAGAAAACTGTAATCGGGGGGGGCAGTTTTCAACTTCCCGAATAGCAGGCCTTGATTTGTTGAGAAGTTTAGCCATCTTCTCAGTCATTGGTGTGCATTTCTTTCTCAATACACCGTTTGCCAAAACCCCGTTTGTGGGGTCTTCCATGTTTTTGCAAGGCATCGTGCAACACTTAATGGGAGTGGGTGTTCCCCTGTTCCTATTGTTGACGGGCTATCTGAATATCAACAAGAAACTCTCTCGCTCATACTATCGCGGGTTGGTACGTGTGCTTTCTGCCTACTTGCTATATTCACTCTTCACTATAGTCTTTAGGATAGGTTATTTAGGAGAGGAGTATAGCGTTCAGTTTTGGATACACAGCATTCTAAAGTTTTCGGCGATAGGCTATGCTTGGTATATCGAGATGTGGATAGGTTTGTTTCTACTCACGCCGTTCTTGAACGTACTCTATAAGAACCTATCTTCACGACGAGAGAAGCAAGTACTCATCGTGACGCTGGTGATGCTGTCGTTGATGGCCAAGTTCGCAAATAGATATGAGCTACACGTGTGGCCTGGGTTTTGGGAATCAATCTATCCCTTGGCCTATTACTTTGCTGGAGCTTATATACGTGAATATAAGCCTCGTATCAGCATCGTTAAAGGTTTGACAGTGATAATAGGACTATCTTTGTTGAACCCCCTCTTCAATACCTTCTTTATGGGCAATAGTAAGATGGTATATCCTTTTGGCAATAGCGATACACCACTATACTTTGTGCTTTCACTTTGTGTGTTCTTGCTCCTGTATCAACGCGATGTGAAGCATGCCGCAACAAGAGCCGTGTTGATGAGCGTGTCGTTGCTCTCATTAGATATGTACTTGGTAAGCTTTGCTTTCGATAGGTTGTATTATCCCTTGATGATGCAGCATTTCTTTGTGTCACAATCACAGTTTGGCATCTATTGGTTTGTGATACCGCCCATGGTGTTTGTCAGTTCCTATGTGGTTTCGTATATCATCCACCCACTACTGCCTACAGGCAAGCCGCGTGTGAAAATCCCGCGCAACAAGTCTTAGACCTCAATGACAGATTAGTCATAAACAGCAATCGGCCATGCGAATGGATGTAAAGGTACATACACATTCTCATGGCCGATTGGCATAGAAACGCCCGATGTTCGACAAGGTGCGAAGCTTATCCGAAAAGCACGCGCAGGGCTTCTTCAACGCGTGAAGCAGGTATGATGTCAATGCCTGCAGGTCTGTTTTCCAGTCCGCTCATGTTGGAAGCGGGTATCACCATCCTACTAAATCCTAACTTGGCAGCCTCTGCTACGCGCTGAATGATGCGTGTCACGGGGCGTAGCTCGCCGCTGAGTCCTACTTCACCAGTCAGACAAATGCCTCGCTCAATAGGCGTATCTACATTGCTGCTCAACACGGCACTGATGACGCTTAGGTCAATGGCAGGGTCACCAACGCGTAAGCCACCAGCTATGTTGAGGAACACGTCCTTTTGTGCCAGTTTGAAACCCACCCTTTTTTCCAAGACAGCCAGGAGCATGTTCAGCCTGCGATTGTCAAATCCTGTGCAGGAGCGTTGCGCAGTGCCATAGGCAGCGGTGGACACAAGCGCTTGTGTCTCAATGAGAAAAGGACGTACACCCTCTACGGCAGCAGCTACGGCAATGCCGCTTAGCCCTTCGCTCTCTGTGCCGCGTAGCAGTCCTGAGGGATTGTCCACAGGATGAAGTCCATCGCCGCGCATTTCGTAGATGCCAATCTCATTGGTGCTACCAAAACGATTTTTACCCACGCGGAGCACCCTATAGAAGTAGTGGCGATCGCCCTCAAACTGCAAAACAGTATCGACGATGTGTTCCAGAACCTTGGGGCCTGCAATAGTGCCGTCCTTGGTGATATGTCCGATGAGAATCACGGGTGTGCCGCTCTCTTTGGCAAATCGCAGAAGGAGTGTGGCGCATTCACGAATCTGAGAAACAGAGCCTGGCGCAGCATCGAGTGCGGACGAAAAGACCGTCTGAATAGAGTCGATGATGAGCAACGAGGGACGGAGATTCTTGATGTGGGCGAAAATCTGCTGCATCTCAGTCTCGCAGACTAAATAGAGCATGGACGAAGTGTGCTGCGTCAGTCGGTCGGCGCGCAGTTTGATTTGTCGCTCGCTCTCCTCGCCACTTACGTAGAGTACAGTGCGGTCGGTGATGCTCAGCACCGTCTGGAGTAGGAGAGTACTCTTGCCTATACCAGGTTCACCGCCCAAGAGCGTGAGCGAGCCAGGCACTAATCCTCCGCCAAGTACACGGGTGAGTTCTTCGTCGTGAAGTCGAAGGCGAGGCACGTCTACCGCTGATATGTCAGAGAGGCGCACGGGTGCTTTTGGAGAGTCAGAGATACCTCCACCGAGAGCTACGGACGAGGAGGCACGATGTGGTTCGGGTGCAATGCTGAACTCCTTCATCGTGTTCCATTCTCCGCACGAGGGGCAACGTCCCACCCATTTGGGTTCGTCGTGTCCGCAGTTAGAACATACGTATGCAGTCTTTGCTTTTTTAGCCATGTATGACCATCTTTGATTAGCCTGTAGGCGAATGATATGGGTGTGATTTTTATAGAAGAAAACCCAGAAGAAGTTTACCTTGAAAAGGGATGTGTCAAGTCCTGTTTCTACGCATGTAGCTCAATTCTTCGCGTATGCTGAGCAATTCCTCGCGTAGGTTTTGCAGTCGTGATAGCATCTCGCTTTGCATGCGCGTCCCCGTCTTGTTGTTTTTCAGTAATTCGCGAGCGGCTGCAATTTTCAGTCCACGCACCTTGACTAAACTATGAATGATGCGAACCTTTTCGATATCCTCTGCAGTATATTGTCGGACACCTCGTCCAGATTTGTGAGGTGCTATCTGACGAGGAAATTGTCGTTCCCAAAAGCGTAGTGTGCTTTCGGGAATGGAAAAAATCTCAGCCACCTCAGCGGTGGAATAGAAGAGCTTGAGGTCTTTGCCTGTCATTGTATTACGAATTCGTCGGTGAAGAGCCAACCGCCCTGTCTGCCGCTGGATTTTGCTGTCAAACGGATGAAGCGTGCCGTCGCTTCGCCATCCCAACTGAAACGCTGAAAACGAATGGTAGGATCATCGAAGTCCACCTCCCAAGGTTCGTTGGACAGTACGCTCCAATGTTCACCATCCTCGCTGGCACAAATCTGTACACCCGAGGGTAGCCATATCCACTGGTCTGCACGTTGCATGAAGTCTATCTCAATATGATGAATAGGCTGTAGACTATCCAGCTGAACTGTTACTTCGCAGTCGTCGTTTTCAAAGCCTATCCATTGTCCCTCTTGATAGTTGTAGCTGCCGCGTTCTTCATCGGTAAGTGTAGATAGTCCTTTACCAGGATATTTGGGAGAGGGTAGGGAGGTAAATGTAGGAGTGATGCCCACTGCAAGATGGGCGATAGGTGTCGTTGCTTCTGCACGGTCGCCCTTCTCCGTAGAGAGGTTGAAAGCATTGTAGCCTTTGGCGTGGAGGAAGTCTACCTCAGCAAGAGCAAATGCGTGGAAACGTTCCCAGTCTTTGCGCTCTGGAGCTGTCCAACCATTTTCGGCAATAGCGCATATACGTGGATAGATCATGTATTCTGCATGGCTCTCGGTTGAGATACGCTCCGTCCAAACGTTGCCTTGCAAACCCAAGATATGTGGTCTGGCTTGCAAAGAGATAGTATCGGGTACAGGATTGAACGCATACGTGAGACGCAGGGGAACATAGCCTCCCACACCACGTGGCTCAGTAGTTGGGTCGTCCTGAGCATTGTCGAGATAGCATTGCCAAGGAGTCATGATTACATCGTGCCCATCGCTTGCTGCACTGATGCCTTTTTCAATCCCTCTCCACGACATCACGGTGGCGCGAGGAGAGAGTCCTCCATCCATAATCTCGTCCCATCCAATGAGCTTGCGATTATGTGCAGTGAGCCAGTCTTCTATCCTGAGAGTAAACCAACTTTGTAGTTCTTTCACATCGGAGAGACCCTCGCGTCGAATGACTTCTTGGCACTTAGGACACCGTTCCCAATGGCTGCGATCGGCTTCGTCGCCGCCTATGTGTATATATTCACTGGGGAAGAGTGCAATGACTTCTTCGAGTACGTCTGTTACAAAACGATAGGTATCTTCATTGCCTAAGCAGAGTTCACTGTTCTCATAGGCACGCCCCGAACACGACAAATGAGGGTAAGCAGCTAATACAGCACGCGAATGACCAGGTACGTCAATTTCGGGAACCACTGTGATGTGTAGGCGACGAGCATACTCGACAATCTCTTTGACATCTTTCTGAGTGAAGTACCCTCCGTAAGCGTTCGGATGTTTATCTGCACAGAAACGTCCTCCAGCGCGTCCCCAATCTTCCCAGAGATATTCAGCGCGATAGGCCGTGCTGTCGGTGAGTTCAGGATACTTCTTGACTTCAAACCGCCATCCAGGGTCGTCGTTGAGATGCCAGTGAAAGACGTTCAGCTTGTAGCGCGCCATCATTTGAAGCTGTTTCTTGATGAACGCTTTTCCAAAAAAATGACGACTCACATCCATGTGCCAGCCTCGCCATTGAAGCTCTGGCGTGTCGAAAATTTTTACCAATGGTAGGCTATGCTCTCCTGTGCCTGCAGGCATGTTTTGCCCATCGAGCCATAATAAGGTCTGAAAAGCATAGAACAAACCTCGCTCATCGCAGGCGTAGCAATCTGCACCATGAGGCGTAATCTCTATGCGATAGGACTCAGGTGAAGTATAGGAAGGGTCTAAACCATCGATGAGAAGACGAACGTGTGCCTTAGCTTGATTTTTCACTACTTTGAGCGGCAACGAAGACGAAGAGATGAAATCTAATAACTCTGTCCTGCTTTTGCCTTTCAGGTTGGTATATAGCGTGCTAACTCCTCCTCGTGGGGCGTACATTCCTTCTTGCGACTCCATGTAGAGCGGATAGGGAATGACGCGAAGGTCTTGAGCTTGAAGAGATAGAGCGAAGATGAGGCTAAGTAGTAGTATGAGGCGTTTCATTTTGATTCGTATTTTTAAGAAGATTCGCTGCAAAGATAGAAACTTTTGCGTGAAGTCAAAAGCACCACATGAACTTGCTGACAGCAACCAAATAGGAAGAAAGAGATGCTGTCAGTAAGACAGTGTAATATTTGAGAAGGTTTAGACTAATGTTCTATGAAACTTAGTGCTTTGCTTTCATTTGCAGAGTGAGCGTACCAGCCTGAGTGAGGTCGGCATGGCTGATGCGCATGTTGCGCAAGACTTGTGTGCCGAGACGAGCATTACGTATATACGATCCATTGCCCTTTTTCTCAATAACGAGTTGTGACTTGGGATAATATTGTGGGTCAAGATGAATCGTTACGCGGTCGAATATAGGCGTGGTGAGCGTATAGGTAGGCTCACCTGGGCAGTCGGGGTATAAGCCTATCATACTATATATAGCCCATGCAGACATGGCGCCTGTATCTTCGTTCCCAGGAAGACCATCTGGAGCATTACGGAAATGCTTCTTCAAGAGTTGCTGTGTGAGTTCCTGTGTACGCCATTGTTCTCCCTCAAATCTCGAGAAGAAATAGGGATAGCTGATGTCTGGTTCATTGGCAGGGTCGTAAAGATTGTCTTCAAAGCAGTGCCACAACCTGTTGATAAATGTTTTCTTACCGCCCATTTGTTGTGCAAGTCCTTCTATATCAAATGGGATGCAGAAAGTATAGTTCCAAGCACAGCCCTCATGAAAGCCTGGGTTGGCTTCAAAGTTCTGACCAGCCAAGGGATTGAAAGCAGAGAGGAATGAACCATCCTCCATTCGTGGTCGAAGGAGCAGTGTTTCTGTGTCGAAATAGTTTTTCCAGCCCTCTGCACGTTGAAAGAGTGCTGTTGCATCGGCATCATGGCCTAAATCCTCGGCAAATCGTGCTAAGGTATAGTCGGCCAAATAGTATTCCAATGCTGTGCTGACAGCAAAACTCTCCATGCTCTCTATTGGTAGATAGCCACGAGAGGCGTAGATATCAAGGTCAGGACGAAGAGAGTTTTGCTGTCCAGGTGTGAATGCAGATTTTCGGCAGGCTTCGTAGGCTTTTTCGATGTTGAAGTCGCGAAGCCCACGTGCATAGGTGTCAGCAATCATAATCGTGGCAGGGTCTCCATCCATCGTGCCTGTCTCGCGACCACAGAGTTCCCATTTGGGTAGCCAGCCCCATGTCTCGTATTTGTCAATGAGTGAGCGTACCATGTCGGTTTGTCTATCTGGAAAAAGCAGGCAGAGCAGAGGATGCGTACCTCGATAGGTGTCCCATAAAGAGAAAATGGTATAATGGTTTCGTGAAGTGCTACGTATCTCGTCCGATTCCATAGCAGGATAATTGCCATCAACATCTTGCATGACGCTGGGATGAATCAGCAGATGATATAAAGCGGTATAGAATATGGTACGTTCTTCTTCCGTTCCTCCTTCTACCTCTATACGCGATAAGTCATTTTGCCATGCACTACGAGCCAGCTCGTGTACTGTCTCAAAGTTCTTTCCCTCCTGTTCGATGAGATTTCTTCGCGCAGAGGCTGTACTGACGAGCGAGATGCCTACTTGTACTTCAATCGTGTCGGGTTGTTCAAAGTCATACGAGAAGAAGCATCCGATGTCGTCGCCTGCCAACTCCTTGGCATAACGACGGTAGTACTTGTACGTGCCAGGCGTACTATCCCAAGCTGCCTCAGCCTCCATCGGGCGTTGTTTTTTCCAATAGCCTACATCAGCAGATTTTCGTGATACGCGTATGCAGAAGTATAAAGGAAAAACACCGTCGGGTTTTATGTAACAAAAGTTTCCAAACAGTTTGCAGCCTTCAAATTCAGTGTCGCTAATCTTTTTGAGCATGGCTCCACTCTCGTTGGTCAGACCCTCGCCAAGATTGAAGAGAATGTTCCCCTTACCAGCAGGGAAGGCAAAACGTACACGAGAGGTTCGCTGTGTGGCCGTCATCTCGGCGCGTATGCCATAGCGTTCAAGCGTTGTGGCATAGTAGCCAGGTGAGGCACTGTCGGCAACGGTCTGAGTACCATAGCTCATGTAGTCAGCGCATAAATTGCCAGAAGTGGCCATCAGCAAGAGAGAGCCAAGGTCTGGACATCCCACACCACTAAGATTGACGTGTGAAAATCCAGTGAGATACACATTGTCTGCACTGTAAGGCGTACTCCACCAACGTTTGTCCTTATCCCATTGGTTGAGGTCGCTTCCCATCACATTGAAAGGTGTGACGCTCATCAAACCATGGGGTACGAGTGCGCCAGGATTGCAAGTGCCGAAGTTTGAGGTGCCAATAAAAGGATTGACGTAGTCTATTTGCTTCTTCTGAGCAAAGCCTTGTCCCATGCTAATGATACAACAAAGGAGGACAATCGTACATGGGATAATCTTTTTATGGTCTGCCCATGAGATGATTCTGTTGTGAACTGACACCTTCAATCTTTCTCTTCGCAGTGAAGCAACAGCGAGGTTACTTGTAGACGATATGGTCTGTTTCATGTAGGCGATATTATAATCCACGTGTGAGCGCATAGAGCGCGATAGCTACTGCGACCAATAAGATGAAAAGTGCCACTTGTAGGCCGAGCCTGCGTATTAGCTTGCGATGAGAAGAGGTCTTCTTTTTGTCGTTTGTTTGTGTATTCATTGTATGTGATAATGTAGGTTAGTATCTTTTCTTTCACAAAGAGAGTGAACGGTATTCGTATTATATATAATTATGGAGTGTGTTCAGCAGGATTATTTCAGGTAGAGGTGTATTGTATGCCTCAATCGTTGGAGTGCGACCTCAGATAGTTTTTAGCGTGTTCTATCATGGTGTCTTTTCCGTTTGCATAGTCTTCTGCAAGAATGCTTACGTAGATGTCTGGCTCAATGCCTTGTTCTGTCAGCCGCATTTCTCTATCATACATAGGACATGCTGAAAGTCTCAAACTCCAACCATTGGGTAGGCTGGAAGTAAATGGCAGGCCTGCTCCCCCACCTGTGATATCTCCCATAACGACCACATGAGACAGTCCTTTACAGAACATTACGAATGAGTTGGCCGCACTATAAGTGCGACGATTAGTGAGAATGACAGCATTCTTTTGCCATCTAAGTCCAGAGGCGGGGGTGATATCTATGGGCCACGGTGCAGAGAAATCGTTTCTGCCTTTACCCGTTTTGTGGCAAATGTATCCTCCTACTTCGGGCTCGTTAATAAAGATGCCCGCCAAGTCAGCTGCAGCAGTCATTAGGCCGCCTCCGTTACTTCTGACATCAACAATCAGTCCGTCGCACGATGCCAAGTAGCGCATCACTTGCGAGATGTTGCCGCTACCGATGGTGTTTTCAAAAGTAGGTACACGTATATAGCCTATATTGCCATCAAGCACCTTATAACGTAGTGAGGCCGCTATGCGATAGGAAGCACTCGAACCTAAATAGATGCGAAGGAGTGAGTCGGAGAAGTTTGTAGCATATTTTTCGTACCAATCGGCATAGCGCGCTACATCGTGAGCACTGATAAGATTAACGTGACCATCGCGAAGCTCGCCTATCATCTTTGCACACACCTCGAAAAGGGCTTCGTCTGACATGCCTTCGCTTATGGCTGGTGCATACCGATTGCGCACCTCGTCCCAGTCGATACCAAATTCTTCCTTTTTGTAATCAAAAAAACAATAGTGTTCATCCATAATCTTCCATAGCGCCTCGAAGTTGCCCTGTTTGGTATTAGGTGGCATATCTTCTGTGATGCATCCCAATAAACATACATTGCAGAAGAGAACCACTAAGGGAACGATGCTCCTTAGTAGATTCAGTGTGGTGCGATATGTGTAGGACTTCTTAAACATGAGCAAAGGGATGACGATATGATTGGGCAGAGATTCAAGAAAAACGGATGTGATGAAATTATGATACTGACTGAATGACACGCGTAAACATGTTGTGTGGCAATCTATCTTCTTTGAATAAAAAGATTTCGCGACCAGCCCAGAATGAAAGCATTTCCCCATTTGTGGTATTTTATCCCAGAAAGGTGGCTCTGTCTGACATCCGCCTCGTATCCCATAACGATGGACGCGCTCTTCAGTGGTATGCTTATGCCCGCAGTGAGATACATGCTCGGTGCGTTTCCTATCGTAGCCATTCTCACCACATGTTTGTGATGCTCGAGCTCGAAGATTTCATAATACGATTCTCCATATCTCGGTGTGAATTGTACTGAAAGGAGCGGTATATCTACACAGAGCATGGCGCGGTAAGGCCTGTTCTTTATCTGTAGAGAATATATCGCTGCAGCTGATAGCCCTAATCCTACTAATGCTCGAGCCGAGGCGGGATTGTTGCCCCCTGAGGACTTGTAAGTTCCTCCTAACCCGAGCTCTGCTTGCGGCCCTACCTCTAAGCGAAAAGCCTTTGAAACATCCCACTTTCGTCTGATGCTTGCAGAAGCACTAAGGGCAGCATCATAGTACTTATAATCTTTCGTCGGTGAAAAGGCACGCGCAAGATTGATGCCGTAGCGCGAAGCTATCGTCCACCGAGAGTAATCTTTTGTTCCAGAGAGATGTGCATCCTCTTGCTTAGCGCGACTACGCCGAGTGCGTAAGGGGCGATAGGTCGTTGTAGAACCTGCGATTTCTGTGCCATCAAAAGCATAGGGCGACAGATAAGTGTCAAGAATATTCACACTGCCTACTCCCAAATAGTGTGTATAGCACACGGGAGATGCTCCCATTTCTTGAGCCTTTGTGTGTAGAGGCTGTAGCCAAAGTATGGGAAGCATGGCAGTGAGGTATATGAGCAATCTTACCTGCATTTCAGCCCCAAATATACAGTAAATCTCTCTAAGTGCAAGTTTTATACCTCGCTTTTCTTCAAACGGCGATGGTGTATCCGTATAAACCAACGATAGATAGGGTTGTCAGACTGCTACCTGCTGTATGGATAGAATGAAGAATAGGCCTTTGCTGCCGCGTGTAGCAAAGGCCTATTCATTAGAGCGTGACAGGGGATAATGACTTAGTGCAAAAGTTCTGAAACCATTAGGCTCACATGCGGTTCAAGAGAGGAACATAAACCTTGCGTGTCTCGTCTGCGCCAGCATAGGCGGGGCGAATGATGCGCTTGCCACCGTAGCAAAGTTCTTCGTTTCGGTGCGCACACCATCCTACGATACGCGCCATGGCAAAGATAGGTGTGAAAACTTCTACGGGAATGCCTAAGAGTTCGTAGATGAAACCACTATAGAAATCCACATTGGCACAAACGGGTTTTGTACGTCCTTTTAGTTCCATCACCACGCGCTTTGCTATGCGTTCCAAGCGAAGCATAAAAGCGTATTCGCGTTCACGTCCTTTTTCTTTGGCTAACGAGGAGGCTAATTCTTTGAGTAGCTCGCAACGGGGATCAGAGAGCGTATAGACGGCATGGCCTATGCCATAAATCAGTCCACGCTTGTCGAATGTGCGACCTAAAACAATGTCGCGCAGTGCATCTTGTATCTCATTCTCATCTTCCCAGTCTTTGATTTCATCCATCAAGAAATGAATCATGCGGTTCACTTGTAGATTTGCTCCACCATGGAGTGGCCCTTTGAGCGAACCTATGCCAGCTGCAATGGCACTATAAGTGTCGGTGCCAGCACTGCTTGTGACACGTACGGTAAAGGTAGAGTTGTTACCGCCACCATGTTCTGCTTGTACAATGAGCAGGAGGTCGAGCATTTGCGCTTCGAGGGGTGTAAAGTCACGCCCTTTGAGCATATAGAGGAAGTTTTCTGCGATAGAGAGTCGTGGCTGAGGGTGGCGTATGGAGAGCGAACGTCCCAAACGATGATGGCGTAGCATGTTATAGGCGTATGCGATGATAGTCGGGAATTTAGATACGAGTTCTACGCTTTGTCGCATGAGGTTTTCGCGTGACGTGTCATCTGGATTGGAGTCAAAAGTATAGAGTTCCAATACGCTACGTGCCAATATGTTCATGATGTCATGCCCTTCCAGTTCTATGATATGAAGGGAGATGCGTGGGTCGAGAGGCATGTTGTCTCGTACGAGCATGGAGAATTCGCGCAGATCGTCTTTGTCTGGAAGCGAGCCACTAAGTAGTAGTACGGCGACTTCTTCAAAGCCAAAGCGATGCTCGTTGCGAGCGGCACGCGCGATGTCGGCTACATCGTATCCACGATAGAACAAACGACCCTCAGCAGGATGAATGCCGCCGTTCTGATCGCGACTGTAGCCATGCACATCACCGATGTTTGTCAGACCGACCAAAACACCCGTGCCATCGCTGTTGCGCAAGCCACGCTTCACACCGAGGCGGGTGAAATGGTCTGCATCGAAATGAATGGCGTGTTTCATCTCGTCTGCCAACTTGTAGATCACAAATTCTTTCTTTATGCTCATATCTTTTAGTTATTTGGAACTTTTGGGGATGATTGTGAATAAGCGTGAATAATTATCGTATTAGGCTTATTCTGCATATTCGCTTTTCTTTCTCTTAGGACTTAGTCCATATCTATAAAGCTGCCTATTCGCTAATCTCTTGACATACGCTTGCAGCAAAGGCAGAGGTGCTCATCGGTTGACCATTCTCCATAAACTTGGCCAAATCGGCAGTGGCATTGCCTTTGGCAAATTCTGTGCAAATGGCTTTTTCGATGAGGCGAGCCGCCTCGCTCCAACCTATATAGTCGAGCAACATCACGGCAGAGAGTATCAGCGAACAGGGATTCACGATGTCCTTTCCTGCTATGTCGGGCGCTGTGCCGTGTGTGGCTTCGAAGATAGCGTGTCGGGTAGTATAGTTGATGTTTGCTCCTGGGCTAATACCTATTCCTCCTACTTCTGCTGCCAGCATATCACTGATGTAATCTCCGTTGAGGTTGGGAGTAGCTACTACACTATATGCCTCGGGCTTGAGCAGCGCATTTTGCAGGAAAGCATCTGCTATGCAGTCGTCTACGATGAGTTTGCCCGTAGCTATTTCTTTCTCAAATTCGCGATTTAGTACTTCGTAGCCCCACTTCTTAAATCCTCCTTCGGTGAACTTCATGATGTTGCCCTTGTGTACTAACGTGAGTCTTCCACGCCCTGTGGCTAATGCATAAGAGGCTGCAGCGCGTACCAAACGCTCTGTACCACTGCGCGAGATGGGTTTCACACCGAAAGAACTTGTTTCTGGGAAACGCACTTTCTTTACGCCCATTTCTTCTTGCAGGAAGCGAAGAAACTTTTCGGCTTCGGGCGTGCCTGCCTCCCATTCTATGCCTGCATAGATGTCTTCTGTGTTCTCTCGGAATACAGTGATGTCTACATGCTCGGGCTTTTTGACGGGTGAGGCTACTCCTCTATACCACTTCACGGGTCTCTGACATACGTATAAATCTAAGGTCTGTCTTAGGGCTACATTTAGCGAGCGAATGCCTCCTCCTATGGGTGTGGTGAGTGGTCCCTTGATGCCTACGAGATAGGTGCGAAAAGCCTCTATCGTTGCCTCGGGCAACCATTCTCCTTGTTCTTGATAGGCTTTTCCACCTGCAAGCACTTCTTTCCATAGTATCTTGCGCTGACCTTGATAGGCCACCTTGACGGCTTGATCAACTACGCTACGCATGGCGCGTGTGACTTCTGGCCCCACACCGTCGCCTTCTACAAAAGGTATAGTGGGTGTGTCGGGTACATATAGCGTTCCGTCTGGAAGGTTTTGTATCTTTGTTTGCATGGGTGTCGATGGTGTCTTGTTTAGAGATGAATGAGGATGAAATAGTCGGAATGGGCAACCTAATTCGTATGTAGCGATTTCATATAGCCCAGTGCTGAGCCAGCCCATAGCCAAGCGATTTGAAGTGCGCCGTACGTGTGGTTCACGGGAATTTGATGTTGACTTCCGTCTTCGTGCTTGACCGTAAGCAATAGCTTACTGTCGCTGTTGAAATTTTCACGAATATTGATAGACAGGCTGTCGCCTTGTTCAATAAGTTCGTAGTCTTCTGGATGGACAAAGGTGAGGGCAAGCACACCTTGTTTCTTGAGATTGGTCTCATGGATACGTGCGAAACTCTTAGCTACAACCACACTCACACCTACATACCGAGGCTCCATGGCGGCGTGTTCGCGACTGCTTCCTTCACCATAGTTTTCTTCTGCAACGACTACGCTCCCTATGCCTCGTTGTTTATACGATACGCTGACTGCGGCGGGAGTGTCTTTTTCTAAAGTAAACAGGTTGAGGGTCTTGCCTACTTCGTTTGTGAAAGCATTGGTCGCGCCGAGCAATAGGTTTTGCGAAATGTTTTCTAAGTGTCCCCGATAGCGCAACCATGGGCCAGCCTTAGAGATGTGGTCTGTGGTACATTTCCCTTTGACCTTGATAAGTAATCGCATGTCTTGGAAGTCTGACACTTGTGTCGCGTCGAAGGGCTTCAAGCGTTGTAGGCGGTCCGAACCCGCAGGTATTTCCACTTCGATGTCCTTGGAGTTTGGCGCGATGAAGCCTTCGATGTTATCTTCAAATCCTCCACGTGGTAGTTCCTCGGCATGAGGCGCGGGGAGTTTCATAGTCCGTCCGTCTTCATTGCGGATAAGGTCTGTAAGAGGATTGAAAGCGAGCGACCCACTCAGCGCGAAGGCGGTCACGATTTCTGGCGAGCACACAAAGGCGTGGGTATTGGGATTGCCGTCTGCTCGTGCTACGAAGTTGCGGTTGAAGCTGGTGACAATGGTGTTGCGCGCATTGTTCTCTGCTCCTTCTCTTCGCCACTGGCC
>JAFVCB010000042.1 GCA_017479555.1 Bacteroidaceae bacterium
CAGCACCGTCGGGATTGACCTTGATGAACGTGGGGGCAGTGGGCAGCTCGTTCGTAGTAGATAGGAAATTGTCGCTGAGTTTGTCGCCCGTGGCAGCATCGTAGAGCGTATAGGTGCTTTGGCTGCTTTCGTTCCACATTTCGTCGTATAAGCTCGTGCGATAGGCTACATAGAGTTTGCCTTGGCAGACATCAATATACGAGCCGTTGCCTATCACTTTCGTGCTGTTGTCGCTCGCGATGCGATAGACCTGAGAGGGGGTGTCGCCATAGTCGCCTGCACATACCACGAAGACGTTGCCGCTCTCGTCGGCCACCATTTGGTTGTAGGGATTGATACCTACGGTGATGTACTCGCGGGTGAGGGTTTGCGGATTGACCTTGGCTACGAGGTTGCCTCCCTCGTATTGTCCCCAGCCCTGTCCGATGGCGACGTAGACGCTACCACCTGCGCAGACGGAGGCGTAGGCGGTGTGCCCCACCGTGTCGGCCTGCTCTACGGAGAGGTTGGAGGTGCTGATGCGGAAAATGCTGTCTGCGCCTACGGCAAACACGTGTTCACCATCGGTGCAAACGCTCTGCGGTGTGCGCACGGCGATGCGGGCTGCAGCGCGCAGCGAACTCTTGTCGTAGACGGCTACCACGTTTTCTTCGTAGAGCGGCACAAAGATGTAGCCACTACATTCAACCACATTCTCAGGCGTACCTCCCAATGTCAGTGCCGTGGAAGTGTAAGTGCCGTCCTCCAAGTTGAGCCAGTCGAGCGTGCCAGCTTGGTAACCCATCGAACCCTGATTGATAACCACAGCGCCACGTACGTCGCGCGCGGTAGGTACATAGGAATGGTCGTCGTCGCACGACGTGCAGGTGAGTCCTAATGCTGCAAGTAGAAGCAGACAAGTGTAGATTTGTTTCATTGTGTGTGTAGATATAGATTTATAGAGTTTTTGTGTGAAACGTTCGATGCCCGATGTCGTAGCCCGCGCGGCGCGTATGGGGCGGTCTGGCAGGCTCGTGGGCGTGCGGTGATGGCGTAGCGGAGAAGAGCCTAAGCCCATCTGAAAAACGTTCTGCCGCGTGTGCCAAACTGGGTGAGCAAGCCCTCGGCTACGAGACCCTTGAGTCGGCGACGTGCGGTGCTGAGCGTCAGTCGTAGCTCCGAGGCATACTCGCTCGTGGTGAAAAATGCGCCGTCGCTGCCCAAACGTTGTGCCGTCTCGATCAGCATCTCGCGGCTCACCTCTTGGGCAGGGCGATGCCCATGAGGCTGACGCGCGAAGCGGGCATCAACCAAGCGTTGCATCAAGGCATTGGAGGGATGAAAACGCACGTGGTGCACCCGCGCGTTGCGCAGTTGGAGACGACCAAGTTTGTCGCGCACCACATCGCCACGCATACTCGCTCCAAAAGTGCCAAGACCATCGATTTGCACATGGTTGCCGCGCAGCAGTTCCTCGGACATCGTGGCGCAGAGTGCGTCTAAAACCACCTTGACATCAGAGGTCGTGGCGGTGGTGCGCGCCTGAATGATTTCGGAAAGCTCTGCAGTGGTTTTCACCTCGCGTGTCAGCGCACGCACATAGTAGGACTCATCGTCCGAGAAGCGACCCGTGGGTCGGTAGAAGTCGTAGTAGATACTCATGGATAGGGATGAAGCATTGAAGTGAAGGGAGAAAGAGGGTTGTAGCACCGATGAACAGCCGTCGAGAAGGGGAGGGAGGGGAAACCGAAAGCCTATCTCCATCAGCGCACATAGGGAGTTTGTACATGCAAAGTTACTAACTCCGTTTCAAATCTTCACGATGGCACGACAATTTCTTCGCGATGGCACCACAAAATCATCACGAAGAAATTGTCGTGTCATCGTGAAGAAATCTTTTCGCGCTTGCTTGCCGAAAGGCGCGCATTGGCGAAAATCGGTTGTATCTACTTGGTTGATTGCGCAAAGAGTGCTAACTTTGCCGCAAATCTGTCGTAAAGTTTCTCTCTCTTATGAAGAAAACGAAGACCCTTGCCGTACTTCTGCTCCTGTTCATCGCACTCGGAGCGGCGGCACAAACCACGATAAAATACGGCACGCTGAGCTACTCCGCTCTGCTGCGCGACATGCCCGAATACAGCTTGATGCAGGGACGCTTGCAAACCCTCCGACAGGCCTACGAGAGCGAGGTGCGCTACAACGAACAGCAGTTTGAACAGCTTTTTGCCGACTACCTCAACGGTCAACAGGCTTTCGCCGCCTCTATATTGGCCAAGCGTCAGCGCGACTTGCAGGAAGCCCTCGAGAAGAGCCTTGCTTTCCGTGCCGAAGCCGACAGTCTGCTGCGCGCAGCCGAGGCTGAGATGCTCGCACCCATTCAGGCTCGTCTCGATAGCACCATACGCGAGGTGGGAACGGAGCGAGGCTACGAATACATCATCAATACCGACACTGGAGCCTATCCCTTCATCCATAGCAGCGTAGCCGAAGACGCTATGCCCTATGTGCGCCAGCGTCTCAACGCTCGAAAGGAATGAACAGCGAAGTGGCAACGAAGGGCAGCATAGGTGTGTTCGACTCTGGCTATGGTGGGCTGACCATCCTGCGTCAGATACGCCAGCATCTCCCGCAGTACGACTACATCTATCTTGGCGACAATGCCCGTGCTCCTTACGGCCCGCGCTCCTTTGAGGTGATATACAACTATACGCTGCAGGCTGTCGAGGCGCTCTTTAACAGAGGGTGTCAACTCGTGATATTGGCCTGCAACACCGCGTCGGCCAAAGCCCTGCGCAGCATACAGGAGTGCGACCTGCCCCGCTGGGGTGGCGACCGTCGCGTACTGGGCGTGATACGTCCCACGGTCGAAGCCGTCGGTGCGCTCACCCGTTCGCGCCATGTGGGACTGTTGGCCACACCAGGCACCGTGGGCTCAGGCTCCTACGAGCTGGAGCTGCGCAAGCTCTATGGCGACATCGTTCTGACCAGTGTGGCATGCCCCATGTGGGTGGCACTCGTGGAGTACGGCGAGTTCGACTCGCCAGGAGCCGACTACTTCATTCAGAAGCGCATAGAAACCATCATGCGCACCGACCCCGAAGTAGATACGCTCATCTTGGGCTGCACCCACTTCCCGCTGCTCATGGAGAAGATAGCTAAATATACACCCACGGGCGTTCGCTTGGTGCCGCAAGGGGAGTACGTGGCGCAGAGTTTGGTGAGCTATCTCGACAATCACGAGGCCATGCGGGCGCGTTGCACCACAACAGGTACGTGCACCTATCTCACCACAGAGAGCGTCGAGACCTTTGCACACACCGCACAAATATTCCTGCGCGAAGCCTTGCAAAGTGTTGAAAAAATAGAGCTATAGAAAACCCTAATCCCGTCAGCGCGAGCCGCCATCCATCCCCTACACAGCGCGCGGCTTGCTCCCAACAGCTACGGGCTACACCACACATCGACAAACCATCATAAGCATAACTATGAAACACCTATTCTCGCTCCTACTGGCTCTGCTGCTCCTAAACCTGAGCAGCTGCGGTAAGTCCACACCTCAGAGCGAAGCCGACATCGACTCCACACAGTACTTTGAGGACAGCAGCGCCGAGACACAGCGTTTCCTCGATCAGGAGGGTGACATCATCAGCGACGAAGAGGCCGACACCGTACCCGTCAACGCCGATGCCACCGACGACGAAGACACCGAGGGCAACCTGCCTCCCATCACCGAGCAGTAAACATTCCCAAGCACCGAACCCTAATACAGATATACCATGATAGACGTCAAAGAACTTCTCAACGACCTTGACGAGCGCATGGAGATGAGCGTACTTCATCTCGAGGAGAAACTTTCCCAAATTCGCGCTGGCCGAGCCAACGTGCACATTCTCGACAGTGTGCGCATCGACTACTACGGGCAAATGTCGCCCCTACAGGTTGCCGCCAGTCTCACCACGCCCGACGCACGCACCATAGCCATCAAGCCGTTCGACAAATCGATGTTCAAAGTCATCGAGAAAGCCATCATCAACAGCGATGTGGGCATCATGCCCGAGAACAACGGTGAGATTATCCGCGTGAACATACCGCCTCTCACCGAGGAGCGTCGTCGCCAGCTTACCAAACAGTGTAGCGCCGAGGCCGAAGAAGCCAAAATCGCTATACGCAACATACGCCGCGAGGGGGTAGACAAGCTCAAAAAAGCGGTCAAGGACGGACTGAGCGAAGACCTTGGCAAAGACGGCGAGAGCGACCTGCAGAAACTCCACGACAAGCACATCAAGGGCGTGGACGAACTCCTCGACAAGAAGAACAAGGAGATCATGACCGTTTAAGGTGAGCTGTCATCAGCAACCCCAAGAACCTAAGAACGTACAAACGCTCCACGCATTCACTACTATCGTATTCTCTAAGTCCATGTCAAGTTTCCAGACAGACCGCTTCGTGTACTTCTTCTTTTTCGGCTTGGTAAAGGTGCTCAAATGGGCACTCATCTCGCTGGCGAGCTTCTTCGTGATGACCTACCTGCTCGAGTTTCCGCTGTGGATGACCGCGCTGGTAGCCATCGGCATCATCATACTCCTATAGTACAGCGATGACCAGCCTCACAGCACATGGCTTAGTAGTGAAAAGCACAGGCAGTTGGCAAACCGTACTGACCGACAGCGGCGAGACCATTGCCTGCAAAGTGAAGGGCAACCTGCGTCTGCGCGGCATGCGTTCCACCAATCCCGTGGCCGTAGGCGATGGGGTCACCATCGTGAAGCGACCCACCGACGAAGTGGCCTTCATCAGTGAGATAGACGACCGTCGCAACGCCATCGTGCGACGGTCGCCTAATCTTTCTAAACAGAGCCACGTCTTGGCAGCGAATATCGACCAAGCCGTGTTGCTCTTCACTGTGGCGCGTCCCGAGACCACCACCACCTTTGCCGACCGCTTCTTGGCTGGGGCAGAGGCCTACGGCGTGCCAGCCCTTATCGTTTTCAACAAGGTAGACGACCTCACTGCTGAGGAGCTACAACAGCTCGATGCGCTTCGCCATATCTACGAAGCCGCAGGCTATTCGTGCTATGCCATCTCCGCCCTCCATGGTACAGGTATAGCCCCCCTGAGCGAGGCACTCAGCGGTAAACTCACACTGCTCTCAGGACATAGCGGCAGCGGTAAGAGTACGCTGCTAAACACCTTGGTGCCCGAGGCACACGCTCGAACAGCGCCCATCAGCGAGGTGCATGGGCAGGGCATGCACACCACCACCTTCAGCACGCTATATCGCTTGAGCGATGGCGGTGCGATTATCGATATTCCAGGCATCAAAGGCTTTGGTACGTACGACTTCAAACCCGCTGAGGTGTGCCACTACTTTCGCGACATCTTTGCCGTAAGCAATGCCTGTCGCTACGGAGGTTGTACACACAC
>JAFVCB010000043.1 GCA_017479555.1 Bacteroidaceae bacterium
ATAAACTAAACCTAAATTTATAAAATGGCTCGTATCAAGTAGAAAATTTGGGGCTTAGTCGTCAAATAGCGGCCTTTCTAACCCGAAATCCACCCCAGTCAATATGGTTGGCATCCCCGCGCAGCTCCATTCATCCGCGTTCGTTGGCCGAGTACAACCAATATGCATGGCCATACAACCACATGCAGTTTCGAGTGTTTCGTTTAGGTCTGCCGCCCCTTTGGGGCTTGCGCTACGCATATAGGGGTTGACGAATCTTTCCTTTTGATTTTGCCTTTTGTATGAAGTGGTCGGTTTATTCAGACCTCCAAATGGGGCGGCAGATAACTCAAACGATCGAACTCCGATGCGGGGGCAACCTGCGTCCATAACGCATCAATCCCCACAAACATGGTTTGCGGGGATTGAGAGTAGGGGAGGGCGGGGTGTCTGCAACGCGCAGACGGCTGCCCTGATGGGGATGTGTGTAGCTTAGTTAGCCCACTCCATGGTGAACTCAACTGTTACGTCGTAAGGCTTAGACACGCCTTCTGCTTCAACTTCGGAGGTGAAAGCTAAACGCAAGCAGTTGCTCTCGATCGTGGCGGTGACACCGAGGTCGCCACTCAGATATTCGTTGCTGTAGAACTCGTTGGGCCAGTAGACATAAACGTCGCCAGTGTTGTTGCCTTTGTCAGAAATACCCTGGATTCCACCTGCGTCAATCAAGCCGTTCTCGTAGCGAATGATGATAGAACCTGTGCGTGAGAGCGTAACGTCCTTGATGCTGGTAGCACGCTCACCGAGGTTCTCGAGCATGTTGACGTTGCTCACGTTGCGGTCGATGTCGTTAGCGATGAACTCGAGGTTGCGTGCATTGGCATTCTGGAAGTTCTTGCTGTAGGTATCTTTGAGGTCACCACCTTTCACTGCGATGTTGGTCTGGATGATGTTCCATGTGCGGAATACCTTGTTGGAGAGGTCGTTGAGGGGGAGATTGCTCTTGATAACTTCTGCTACGAAGTCGCCTACCAGACCCTCGCCGAGGTTCAGTGTGAGCTTGTTAGTGCCAGGATTTACGGTGAATGAGCCTTTGCCTTTGAGTACGTAGGTGTTCTCGCCATCCTTGGTTGCTTCGAAGACTTCGATGGTCTCTACGTTTGCTACAGCCTTGAGGCCACGTGTCTGAACAGATTCGGCAGAACCAACGGTTCTTACCTCTACAAATCCGTCTTCGGTGATTTTCAGTTGTACTTCGTCATAGCCAAGACCAGGATTGCTGCCTTTAACAATGCCCCAGTACTCATCTGCCGCTGCTTTTAAGGTAGGATCGCTGAGTGCTTTGCCAACGAATCCTTCACCATCGTTGTCGTCACCGCAGCTGGTAAATACGAAAGGAAGAGCTACGAGACTCATGAGCAAGAGAATCTTTTTCATTGCTTAGTGTGTGTTTATGGGTTTAATGAATATGTTGTTTCTTGGTTTTTTGTTACACGTCTTTCTTAGAAGATACGTCCGTTGATGCGGATGTTGATGACGGGCCAAACACCGATGCTGTTGATGGCCTTGATGGCATCGCGGGCGTCAGCTGCACTGCTCTCGGGGTCGATGTTCTGGTATTTCACTTCTTTGAATCCGCCGTGCAGGACATCATCGTCCCAACCGTATACTTTGGGCTTGCCCCAGAACTGTACGCCGAGGTCGCAAGCTACAGCGAAGCGATGCTTACGTGGTACGGCGCGTCCGAAACCGATGCCTAAGTAGGGCTTGAATGAGCTGGTGCGAACTTGAATGTTGGCCACACCTTGTTGGTTAGCACCGAAGGGCTGTCCGCCGATGAGGATGGCACCACCGCTCTCAAGCATGGGGTGGCTCTCGGTGTTCTTGGCCGTTACGACATTCTGTTTACCTACGTAGAAACCTGCGGTGAAGTGGAATGCGCTATTCTGAGAGGGGAAGATGTCGAAGAGGAGTTTCCAGTCGGTCATGTGGAGTGTACCCTTGGCTTCAACTTTGTCGGGCAGTTCCAAGCCTGCGCTGGTCTGGATGTGTACATCGTCGCTATAGCTGAAGGCGGGCATAAAGCTGATGCCTGTGCGAGCTTGTACATAGCGACCAATGGGGACGGCTGCCTCAAAACCTATACCATCTGTACCGAGCGATACGCCGAGACTGAGGTGGTTGAAGAGTTCTGAATCTTGGGCTTTCACACTGCTGGGCAATACGAGTGCTATGCCAAGTGCGAGAATGGCAAGTTTCTTCATAGTTGTTATGAATTTGGGGTTAATGATGTTATCAGTCTTGATGTTGTGGTTTCTTATGAAAAAAGGGGATTAGCTTTTCCTACTACGGGCAAAAATATACATTATTTTTAATATTGTTGTTCCAAAGTGGGCTTTTGTTGGTGTAAAAGTCAATTTTTGGCTGAATTTGTACGGAGAATGTATATAGTACTTCGGATTTTGAGGGCTTGATGTGTTACGAATAGACTGCGGCGGTGAGCGTGCTGAGGGCTTTGATGCGTGGCGTGTCGCTATTGGCGTGCTTTGGCTTTGAGGCTTAGTGCATGAAAAAAGCGACACGGGCTTTTGGTGCTGCCCATGTCGCTTTGGTAGGTTTGTGGTGCGTAGGATTACTTACGCTTGGTCTTTACGGCTGTGCCATACACGGCGAGGTCGCCCAGCTCTTCTTCGATGCGGAGAAGTTGGTTGTACTTAGCCAAGCGGTCGGTGCGGCTCATAGAACCCGTCTTAATCTGTCCGCTGTTGGTGGCAACGGCGATGTCGGCGATGGTGGTGTCCTCCGTTTCGCCAGAGCGGTGGCTGGTCACGCTGGTGAAGCCTGCGCGGTGAGCCATCTCGATGGCGTCAAGGGTCTCGGTGAGTGAACCGATTTGGTTAACCTTGATGAGGATGCTGTTACCACATTGCTCCTTGATACCACGGCTGAGGTACTCTACATTGGTTACGAAGAGGTCGTCACCAACGAGTTGGCAGCGGTCACCAACGGCAGCTGTGAGTTTCTGCCAGCCAGCCCAGTCTTCTTCGCTCATACCGTCTTCGATGGAGTCGATGGGGTATTTTTCGATGAGCGTCTTGAGGAACTCGATCTGCTCCTCTACGCTGAGCTTCTTGCCATTAGGATCTTTCTGAGCACCGTTCTTGAGCTGCTTGTAGTCGTAGAAGAACTCGTCGCCCTCTTTGAAGCAGAATTCGCTGGCTGCGCAGTCCATGGCGATGGTGATGTCGTCACCAGGTTTGTAGCCTGCGAGTTCGATGGCTTCGATGATGCAGTCGAGTGCGTCTTCGATGCCGTTGAGTGCGGGTGCGAAACCACCTTCGTCACCTACGGCTGTGCTGAGGCCGCGCTTCTTGAGTACTTTCTGCAGGGCGTGGAATACTTCAGCACCCATGCGGATACCTTCGCGGAATGTCTCTGCACCTACGGGGCGAATCATAAACTCTTGGAACGCGATAGGAGCATCGCTGTGTGCGCCGCCATTGATGATGTTCATCATAGGAACGGGCAGGGTGTAGGTGTTTGTGCCACCGATGTAGCGATAGAGAGGTATACCGAGGCTCTTGGCAGCGGCCTGTGCTACGGCAAGGCTTACGCCGAGGATGGCATTAGCACCGAGGTTGCTCTTGGTCTTGGTGCCATCGAGCTTGAGCATGAGGTGGTCGATGCCGCGCTGGTCGAGTACGCAGTGCCCCTCGAGAGCGGGGGCAATCACTTTGTTGACGTTCTCTACGGCTTTGAGCACGCCTTTTCCGAGGTAGCGGCTCTTGTCGCCATCGCGGAGCTCGAGTGCTTCGTTCTCGCCGGTGCTGGCGCCTGAGGGTACTGCTGCACGACCTACTGTGCCGTCTGCAAGTACTACGTCCACCTCTACGGTGGGATTGCCGCGTGAGTCAAGGATTTCACGTGCTTTGATAGCTTTAATTTCCATTGGAGTAAAGGTTTTTATAGGTTAATTATTTCTTTTCAACGTGGCAAAGTTAACTTGTTTTTGCCTATTATGCTCGTTTGGCTGCTAAGTTTTTGCATTTTAGCGCCTATTTTGGACGCAAAAGGGTCGTGTGCTATTCAAAATAGAGGGTGAGTGTGACCATATTGCTCGTGGCTTGGTCTATGCTTCGTGTGAAGACGATGTTCTCGGAGTCGTGCAGGTCGGTGCGTTTCTTGTCGAGGATGTCGGCCAGTCCGAGGCTAAACTTGAGTTCGGGGATGAGCTTGAAGAATGGGAGGTAGAAGTCGCAGCCTAAACCCACTTCGAGATTGACGCTCAAGGGTGTAGTGCGTAGCAGAGATTGCTTCTTGGTAGTGAGGTCGTAGATAGGGTTGATGCCAGCAATGACGTAAGGGCGATAGTTGTTCCATCGTGGGGCAGTGATTTTGGCCAAGATGGGCATGGCGATGTAGGTACTCTTCATGTCTTGTGAGAGACGCTCGCCTGTGAGTTGGTCAACGAAGGCCAAGTGTTTCGACCCGAAATAGAGGGTGGGCTGTAGGCGCAGGCCGATGTGGTTGTGGAGTTTTAGCTCACCGAGTACGCCTACGTGAAAACCAAAGTTGGGACGGTCGTTCTTCACGAGCCACTGACGCCCTGTGGCGGGGTCGATATATCCATTGCCGCGTAGCGAAAGCCCCTGGTCGTGTATGCCTATGAAGAAACCATAGTGCAGGGTACGCAGGTCGATATATGGCTTGTTCTGCACCTTGCGTTCCTGGGCTTCGAGGGGCAGGGTGGCGAGGAGCAGCAATATGATTGCGATGGTTTGACAGAAAACTTTAGACATCCTACCTATTATAACGTAGTGCATGCGCTTTTTATTGTGCGAACGCGTCATCTTCGTTGTGTGTTGATGGCACGCGGGTGGGCATGAGGAGAGGGGAGGAAGCTATGCGTAGCTGTGCATACCTCCGAGCAGATAGTTCACACCGAAGTAGGTGAAGAGTACGAAGAAGAAAGCACACAATATATATATATGGTATAGCCGTGGCTGCTGTATGGCGGGCAAGGACTGTCTGTGTATAGGCAGGGCGTAGACCAAAAGGGTGATGAGTGCCCATACTTCCTTGGGATCCCAACTCCAATATGTACCCCACGAAACGCCTGCCCAAACTGCGCCGAGGAAGATGCCAGCCGAGAGGAGGAACACGGCGGGGAGCAGTAGTCGCTGAGATAGGCGCGTGAGGGCTTCGTTCTTGGTGAAGAGCCACACGAGGGCTACGATGCAGGTTAGTGCCAAGAGGGCGTAGGCAGTCATGATGACACTCACGTGGATGGTGAGTAGTGGGGATTGCAACACAGGCATCAGTCCGCCTATGCGTGGCTGCGATTCGCTCAGATGAGCTACGAGCAGGGTGAAGCTACCCATCAATACCGCTGGGGCAGTGAGCAGGGGCTGACGACGAAAGGACACGAGGCCTACCCAGAGCAGGCAGAGGCTCATGAAGAGCATCGTCTCGGGACCATTGCCTAAGGGTATGCGTCCGCCGATGTACCAGCGTGCGAGGTAGAGCAGGGTGTCGTAAAGCACGAGTAGCGAGAGCAATCCTCGCAGTATGGTTCTGACGCGGATGGCTTTCAATAGTTGCCTCTCTTGCAGGCTTTGGGGTAGGAAAAGGAGTATCGAGAGAAGAAAACTTGCGATGAAGAGAGGCAGGCTGTGAGGTAGTCTGTTGAAGAGCAGTTCGGTGGAGATACGCGATTGGCTCACCTGTGCCTGTGTTGGTGCGGGCTGCACCAGTTCGCCGCGTGTAGCTAAGAGGATGAGACCTACTTTCTCGTCAAGTTCCTCGGCGGCTTTGCGTATTTCGGCAGGTGTGGTGTCGGCTGTCAAAGCCAGTACGCGGTAAGTACCATCGTCTTGAAAGAGTGCGGAGAAAGCGATGTGTTGTCCCTTGTCTACACCTAAGCGCTGGCGCAATGCTGCGCTCTTGATGCGTATCATGGGCTGGTCTTTCCACGCATCGGGACGTAGCGTCCAGCCCGCCAATACCTGTGTGGGGGTCAGTCCGCGATAGGATGTCTTACCATAGATACTCAGCAAGAAATCGCGCGCGAGCGTGCCGAGTGGCATCACGCGGTCTTGCCCGCTGACCTGTAGCCGCTCCATCTTGGCGGCTTGCTCCAGATTTACAGTAGGTATGCTCTCGCGAGCATGAAGCGGTTGCACCAAGAAACATGCGCCGAGTATCAGCAGCATAGTGCTTGTTCGCGCGCTGCGTCGCCAACGCCACCATTTGCCGATGAGAATAGCCATCATGCTGAGTCCCAATAGGGCATAGGCTGCGTAGGAGAGAGGCAGACCGACAGGGTCGTAGGCTACGGTGAGTATGGTGCCACGTAGGTCGTTGTCGTAGCTGGTCTGATAGAAACGGTAGCCGCTGCGAGAGAGGATGTGGTTCATGCGTATCTCGAACTGTAGCGTGTCGGTCTTGTCAAAGACAGTGACGTGGCTGTTGAAATCGCGTGGTGCTCCAGTCCCTGTGTGATAGGCTACGCTGAAGGTGTCTAATCGCAGACTGAAAGGTAGTTCGGCTGAGGTGTCGCTGTCGTTGGGGAAGAAGTAGGCAGCTGTGTCGCCCTGACGCAGATGGAGTGTTCCCTCACGCGAGAGTAGGTGTGTGAGGAGCGCGCCGAGAAGGATGAGTAGTAGACTCACGTGGAGCAGCATCACCCACAGGCGTTTCCACATCTTCCACTTGACGAGCACCACAATGCCTAAAAGGGCGACAATGCTCCAAAGTCCGATGAACCAAGGCGAGTGATAAACGATGGACGCTGCGGTATCGTGTCCACTGCTTTTTTCAATGAAAGTGCCCACAGCCATGGCAAGAATCAGCAAGGTGGTGGCTGCGAGTATGAGAGAGCGTATAATCTTCATGTTAGCGTGCTTATTGGGACTGCAAAGGTCGTAATTTTCTGCTGATTATCTCTCAATAGGAATGCTATAATTCCTGTTTCAATATGTCTATGCACCGTTTCTATTCTCATCGCCTTGGCGCACCGCTTGCTCCATCCGTATTTGTGGCTTACTGTGGTCAACGAAGGGACAGCCTGTTTCTTGCTACAAAGAAAAACGTTGGCAGCGAAGAGACCACCAACGTTTATGACGATATAAATGGTAGAAAACCAAAGACCGATTGGCCTTAGAATGCGGCGTACTGTGGATTGTCGGCATCGCGCACGGCCATACACTCTACTTCGATGAGCCAACCAGGACGGCACACGGGTGCATTGACGATGACTATCGGCTTGTTTGGGAAACGCTCGGCAAAGATTTGTTTCACTACAAGGTAGTCTGCGTGGTCGCGCAGATAAACTATCATCTGTTCTACGTCGTCAAATGTGGCTTCGGCCTCCTTGAGCAGGGCTTCAATGTTTTCTAAGGTACGCTCGGCTTGCTGGCGTATATTTCCTGTATGGAGTATTTGTCCTTTGTCGTCGATGCTTGCTGTGCCGCTGATGAAAATCTGTCGTCGATCGCCGTAGTCTACCGTTGTGCCGCGCTCGAATCGTACGCCGTATTCGCTGGTACGATTGAGGTGGTCGGCAGCGTAGAGATACTTCATTTGTCCAGCCTTTAGCCCGCTCACAGCGTAGGCATCCATGTGTACAAACGACTTGGCGTTTGCGCCTATGCCTCCTATGCCAGTCGAGGCGATATAGTGTGTTTGGTCGGTGAGTCCTTGTGTTTCAAAGACAGCGTTGCGGGCTCGCACCATGCCAGCATAGCGATTGTCTATATCACTGACGTAGAACCATGTGCGTACACAGTTTTCAGACAGGCTGCAATTCTGTGCCGCGAGTTCCAATATATAATTATTGAATATGATGGTAGTCTGTGCTTCGCTGTCGGTTTCGTTGTTGCAATAAGCACCTGCCCAGAGGTGTCGGTAGCCGTTGTGCGTGGCTTCGAAGAGTTGTGTGCCTGGTACAGCGCAGGCTTGTACGCCGCGCAGAAGATAAACCCAGAGGGCTATCTTTGTGCCGTCGAGTGGTGGCTGCTGAATGATGGAGAGCGAACCCATGGGGTCTTCTATCTCGTGGCTGAGCAGGAGGTTGGCTTGATTGGCAGCGTCGCTCAGGAAGTAACGTTTGAAAATAGGGAGTGCTTCGCTGCCTTGTGAGCTGAGAAACTTGGCATACGCTCCTTGCAGTGCCTCGAGTTGTTGTTCATACGATAGGGTGGGGTCGCTCACGTGAATCATAGCGTGAATTTCGTCCACACCATTGCGTTGATAAGTATGTATTTCAGCAAATGCGCCGTCGAATTGAACGCTTTGTTGGTTGTGCATGGGTCTTCTTTTTCAGCTTGCGCTTGTCTGGTCGATGCGGTGCGTTGAGATTGTTACGCGCAGTGTGTCTCGTCAGACAAATAGGTTTTGTTGTTTAGTCTCTTATTCTTTCGCTCCTCCACGTATCCATTCCATAACGAGCCGTTGTCGTCTTGAGTCTAAGACTTCTCCTGTGTGGTCGTAGTTCCATCCTTTGGAGACGTCTGTGGTAAGTACTTGGTAGAGTACGCTTTGTTCTATATCGTTAGGCTTGACGATGAAACTACCATCTACTTTCTTCGACGCTTGATTGACTAAGGCTTCGTGGCTTTTCCCCTCGGTGAGATATAGTCCCGCAGCTGCTCCGTTTCCTGCTCCGTGGCATCCGATGCAGGTGGTGTTGAAGATGCTGGTTTGTATGGCTTCAAACATGCTGAGATTGACTGTACCCAAATCAAAAGGTATCGTGTCGACCTCGGTCAGCAGGGCTGTGCCTTCGATTTTAGCGAATGTGGCTACGCGTTGTCGCAGGGTGTTGAGTACGCAGAGTTCTATGCTGGTGGCTTCTTCGCTGATGCCTGTGAGCGTCACCTGTAGGTTGCCATTGGCTTCGGTGATGCGTCGTGACGTGATGGCATATTCGCTCTCGTTGTTGAACGCGGCAAGTGCTATGTAGAGTGTGGTAGGCCAAGTGTCCAGTCCCGTGACTTGTGCCGTTAGCCGAACGTTGCGACCGTCTTGGTTGAATACGATGGTTTCGTCTACGGGTCCATCGTCGCATGAAGCCACGCAGACGATTGCGAGCGCAAAGATAAAACTTGATATTGTTTTATACATTATATACGTTGCTGAATTGTCGATATACTATGTTTAGAACGTGTATTGCAAGAGGATTTTGGCCGTGTGCATGGGTTGTCCCAAGTCGTCGTTGTCACGATCGAGCTGCGTCTTGTGTCCCGTGCGTCCGATGTATTGGTACATACCTTGTAGCTTGAGGTTGCAGCCAGGTATGAACCAGTTGATGCCTACTGCGGGCATATTGAGCATACCATCCTTGCCCGTGCCGTTGCGATCCATGAAGTCGTAGCGTGCAGCGAGCTGTACGCGGTCTGTGACGAAGTAGCCAGCCTGCAGGTAGCCACCCCAGTAGTTGTAGCTCTCGCTAATCTTCTGACGCTTGGTGAAATCTACGTTCATGTAGTAGGCTTCTGCGCCAACATACCAACGTCCTTTGAGCCAAGCAAATTCCAAACCTGCCCGAAAGTCGTTGGTACTCTCGCTCTCGCTCTCTACGTTCTCCGAGAGGCTGAGGCCGATAAGCATCTTGTTCTCGTGCAAACGTGTGGGGTCGCCCTGTGTGCTGGGCATAATGCCTCGGGGCATGTAGGTGAAGCGTCCAGCATAGAGCAGCGAGGGTATGTGCCAATCATCGCTAAACGTTTTGGTTGCGGCATTAGTGCCACTTCCTGTACCGTTGAATAGTCCTACTTCATAGCCAAATTTCTTGGCGATGAGACCGTGTAGTTCCACACCTATGTCCCATCCTGTTGAGATGTTGGGGGTTACGGCGTTGAGCGAGTGGGGCATGATGACAGGTGCTGTCAGCGATGTGGGCAACTGAGGCAATAGGGTAGAACCCAGTGTGGTTTGGAAAGCATGTGACTGTGGGGTCTTGAACTTACCCACACGTACTGCTAACTGATCCTTGAAGCGCACGTCAAACCAGGCTTGTTGCAAGATGCCTGCTCCGCTGCCTGCTGCATTGATGCTCAGGTTGTAGGACACTTTTCCGAGAGCTTTACCTGTGAAGCCTATGATGGCGTACGGGATGCTGAAACCCGAGTTGGCTACATTGTCTTGGTTGTAGGCCTTGTCAAGTCCTTCGTCGTCGTAGTAGTTGAAGTTGGCTGTCCCTTGTACCATCATGTAGGGCTTGAAGACGAAGTCGCCAGCGCGACTCTCGATGGTGAAGCCTTTCTTGCCTGCTACGGACACTACGCCGTTCTCAGTGGCTTCTTCCTCTTGTGCCGAAAGGGCGATAGGAAAGAGTAGGAGGGGGAGTAGGAGGTATATCTTTTTCATAGTTCAGAGTATGTGTGTTATGAGATAGAATTTGTGTATGTCGTTGTGGTTTGTTCAGCTTTGTTGTGTTTACCTAAGAACAGTTGCTTTTGCCTATAGCGACCAGAGGAAGGCCACCAATGCATCGCGGTCTGCCTTGGGCATGTTCTTGAATTTGTTTTTGGAGGCTTCGCCCTCACCGCCGTGCCACATGATGGCTTCCACGAAATTGCGTGCGCGTCCATCGTGTAGGAAGTAGGTGTGTCCGTTTACGATTTGTTGCAGACCGATGCCCCATAGCGGAGTGGTGCGCCATTCGTTACCGCGTGCCAGTCCGCTGACGTAGTTGTCGTTGAGGCCTACGCCCATTATCTCGCTGCCCATATCGTGGAGCAGATAGTCGGAGTAGGGATGCACGGTCTGTCCGCCTAACCATGGCAGTTCTGTACCGTTGAGCAGTGTAGCTCCACGCGGACGGGTGTGCAGTGTGGTGACGTGGCAGAGGTGGCAGCCCGCTTGATAGAACATTTGCTCGCCGCGTTTCACTTGCGGGTCGTTCACGTTGCGTCGGGCAGGCACGCTGAGCGAGTGCAGATAGAGGTCTACGTTTTCCATCTCTTCCGTGCTTACGTCGAGCTGGTCGTAGGACAGTCCCATCATAGAACCTTCTTTCATTTGCAATTGTCCTTCGCAGATTTCTTCGGGGTAGCGACTGTTGGTGACACCCATGTCAGAGCTGAACCCAAGTTCTACGGTGAGGTCGGCGTGTTGCGCCTTGTTACCACTCAGTCCGAGCTGTAGTTTTCCGCGCTCGTTGATGTAGTTAGCGCGTCCGCTGATGCCCCATTCGGGGTAGTTGCTGCGTGCGGCGAGTTGTTCTATTTCGTTACGGTCGAGAGCCATCATCTGTCCCATACCTACGTGGCGCAAGGGAATGCGTACGGTACAGAAGAGGTCTTCAGGTGCGATGTCGTCGGCATACCAATCGGTGATGGTGTAAACGGGGTAGCACAGCTCGTATTCCTCTCCGTCGGGAAAGGTGAAGGTCTGATACACTTTGTCTATCTTCACCTTGCCCTCGGCACTCACTCCGAGGATGCTCTGGTCGTGAAGGACGCGTCCGTAGTCGGGAAAGAATGCGCCGTTCTTGCGTGTGATGTATATGAGCGCAGAAGTGAATCCATGTGCGCCCGAGCCTTGACTGCTCCACAGGGCTGGCTCGGTACGTCCAGCATTGCGATGGCATGAGCCGCACGAGTAGCCCGCGTACACGGGGCCGAGGCCTCCGCCGTAGGCACCACCTGTAGCACTGGTGCGCACGTCGTCGTAGAGTTTGTCGCCACGTATGAAACGTGTCTTGAAGTTCCCTGTGCACCAGTCTGCTTCGCTATCGAAGGCATACGATGAGCGCAGAAAGTTGGTGGACGTTCCTGCCGAGAGCGCGTAACCGTTAGGGATGAAGATGTCGTCCACGTCGAGCCCATCCTCATCGTCGCAAGCGGTGAGGCAGGTCAAGGGGAGACACATCATGAGAAGCTTGATATAAAATCGCATTGCTATTTATTGTCTGAAGAAAAATAGGTGAGTATGTCGAAAATGTGCGCTACTTGAGCCTGTTTGTATAGCGCTTTGCTTGAAGTATGCTGTTGGTGCGCAAAGTTGGAAACACGCTTTTGGCAAGCATGTTTCCAACGTTTGCTATGCTGCTTTTGGGGTTGTTATGCGTGCGTTTTTTCTTTTCTTTTGTTGCGCAGCGCACATCCCGTGTTTACTGCTGCAGATAGGGCTTGAGCGTCTTGCTCAGGAAATCCTCGAGGTCGGCGCAAGCTTCCATGGCTGCCACTGTCTTAGCATTCTTGATGTTGTTGCGCAGAGGAGCGGGAATATCCTGAATGGCATTGTATGCGTTGTTGATAGCGGCTACCACTCTTTGGTGCATCGTGGGGTTCACAGCCTGAATCTTGGCGGCCAAGCTGTTGGCGTTTATCTTGCCATCGCGACTGCCATAGTAGGCGTTTCTAATTGAGACGATGTTGTTGCTGTAGTCGTCGATGGAGTGCCAGCTGTACCAAGACTCAACGGCGTAGAGCGCTTCGGTCTCTTTACCAGCGAGGAAGAGGTTGTAGGGATCTCCAATCTTGGCACTACCTACCTCGTTAGCGATGTCTGCGCATCCGTCGATGATTTGTTCCAAGCAGTTCAGTGCTGACTGATAGCCCGAACGACCATCGTGTGCCAAGAAGAGGACTTTGTAGCTGTCGCCACCGTTGTAGGACACTGTCCAGTCGTTGAGAAGTGTCTTGGAGTCAGAGAGCAGGCGCTGTGCTACTGCCTTCATGTAAGCACCCCACTTAGCTGCGTTCTCTGCAGTGCAGTTGATTTCAGCGGGATCGTCGTCGGCTGCTTCGAGCTCAATCTTGCGAGCTTGTCCATTTTTGAAGATGAGGAATTCCAAGGTGTGGAAACCGCGAAGAGCCTGCGCGTCAGCAATAGCCGTGGCGTGTTCGGTGGGGCTATCCTCGTCTAACTCTTCAAAATCACCGTCCCAGTCAAGTGCTGCGTAGTCTTGGCTGTTCATGATTTTCACGATACCGTCTTGGTCGAGAGGCCATGAGTCCATGTTGGGGTCTAATCCCTTGTCAGCCACAGGGCCAAAGAGGAAAGCCTCGCTGGTCTCCCAAGGCTCGCGTGCTTCCATCCAAGCGTCGGCGCATTTATCAAAAGCGGCATCGCTGGGTGCTGCAGCAAACTCGTTCACGGCATCGTAGAGTGCTTGGTTCTTTGCTACGAGGTCGGTGTAGGTGGGAACAACTACGTTTTCTACGTAGCTACGTACTACTGGGTCGAGTGCCTCATCCGTAGTTTCGATGGCTTCTCCCCAATTCTCGGATGGGTTGTCGTTGTTGTCGTCTCCACAGGCAGTGAGCGACAAGGCTGCTCCTACGCTGAGGAGAGCGGCATACATCAAGTTTTTCTTCATTTTGTAAATGTTTATAGTTGAAAAAGTCAATATCTTTTTTGTCAGAATGGGTGGCGATGTGCGAGTAGCTTATTTCTTGAAGAACCAACCCACGTAGGCCACGCCTATGCTCCATTCGTTCTCGCTGTTGTAGCTACCCTTGCCAAATACCTTGGCAGTGCCTATCTGACGGGTGGTGTAGTCGGCTTTGACCACCAAGTTGGGCAGGGCTTTCCAGTTCAGACCTATTTGCCACAAGCTCACTTGGCAGCGGGGGTCCATGGTGGACGTGGCACTCTGACCTTTCTCCTGTGAGTTGTAGTATTCGTAGTGTGCGAAGGGGTAGAATACGGGCATCTTCTCGGTCCACTTCAGTGCGCTGCAAATCTCGTGCAGGTTGAAACCCACTTCAGCGCTCCATGTGAGGGCGCGTTTGGCAATGTAGGGTGTGCGGTCGTAGGGTGAGGCACTGCTGTATAGGCGATTGACGCGGCTGATGGCATCAGCGTTGTGGATGTTACCGCTCAGTATGTTGGCGCGTGCGGTAAGGAAGCGTCCCGTGTACTGTCCGTCTACGTTCCAAATCACTACAGGCAGTGAACCGTAGGGCTTGTAGGTGGTCAGCTTGTCGCAGTTTCTGCCCGCGTTGGCGACGTAGTATACACTACCTCCGAGGCGCAGACCTTGTACGCCCACCCAGTCCAGGCGCAGCACGTAGGCGGGACTGGTGAAGTTGTCGGTCTCGAAGTAGCCCTGCTTGGCTTTCTGCACCCAGTTGTACTTGTCGAATCCGTTGGGGTTGACACCAGCCACGACTTGCGCTTCGTAGTCGAATGTAGCCGTACCTTTACCGACACGTCCGAAGAGCGATAAACCCGTTTCGTGCCAAGTGCTGGGCAGAATAGTGGTCTCACCCTCGGGGCGACGTGTGCCAAAGAAGAAGATGGGTTCGTGATGGCTGTTGGTCAGTCCCACAGGTACGATCATGTGTCCTACACGCACGTTGAGCCAAGGCGCGTGGGAGTAGGTCACGTGGAACTGTTCCAGCGCTACTTCACCACCTTTTTCTATCTCCGTCTCGTATTCTCCATTCTCGCTACCCGTACCAGTCTCTATTTCGTATTCTGTACCTGTACCGCCAGCTTCGAACTCTATTTCAGCACCGAGCGACCAACGTTTGTTGAAACGATAGTCCAGTGCCAAGACGAAGCGTGGAATGCTCACGTCGGCGTGGTTGACGCGTGTGGAACCATTGCTCATGCCCGCCCAGCGGTTGAGTCCGTAGTCCATGCGACGTGCCAATACCTCGCCGTATCCGCCTACGCGAAAACGGTAGTCCTCGACAGTGTTCAGCGTGTCGCCAGGAGCGGGGGCGCACACGGTGGTGTTCCCCTCCGCTCCAAGCGTCACTGCCTTTGTGGTACCCATAGTGGCCGTACTGGCTGCTATGGCGATGAGTGCTATCTTGTAGTTCATGGTCGAAATCTTGTGTGTTTTTTGTTTGGGAGCGATTACCCCCTTTTTTACGTTTCGGGTGCAAAAGTACTATCACCAACCCTTGAGGACAATACCCAATTTGGGGTATATGAGGCCCTGAGATGGTTAAAACGGATGCCAAAAGCGTCGATTTAAGCTTATTTTTCTTAATTTTGGCTTCCGAAATGCTTGTTCGCTGCACAGCATACGGACACATCGGGACTGTATGCCGCGCCGAACAACACACGCAGTGCGCAGTTGCGTGACCCAGTTTGGCGCAACGATGCAGCGCGGCGCGTATACCATATTATATATAGGAAATATATGACAGCTAAGATTAAGGCAACGGATCGGATGTGCGATATACTCACAGGCGACTACATGCTCGTTTTGATGCTTGGTCGCTTTGGCATATCGCTTGGCTTTGGGGAAAAGACAGTTCAGGAGGTTTGTCAGGAGGCTGGAGTGGATACCAACACGTTCCTGGCCGTGGCCAACTTCAATATAGCTGGCGCGGACGGCGCAGCGCCCTATACCGATAAGATTAGTGTCAGAACGCTCATTAGCTATTTGGAGAATACGCATACCTATTTTCTTGACTTCCTTCTGCCACAAATACGGCGCAAGCTCTTGGCAGCTATCGACACCGTGGCGGGTGGCAAAGTGGCTTATCTTATTTTACGCTTCTTCGACGACTACCAGAACGAGCTACGCAAACACATGGCCAGCGAGAACAATCGTACATTCCCCTACGTGCGCGAACTGCTCGAGGGGCGCTTGCCACAAGGGTACAGCATAGAGGTGTACAGCAGAGGGCATGCCGCTGTAGAACGAAAACTGGGCGAACTCAAGAATATCATCATCAAGTACTATAAGGGTGGGAACGATGCCCACCAGTTGCTCAGTGCTTTGGCCGATATCTTCTTCTGTGAGTCCGATTTGCACCAGCACGAGCAGATGGAGGACCACCTATTTGTGCCTGCCGTGCAACGTTTGGAAGAAAAAGTCCTCGCTGGTCAGGCCGAACCCGAACAGCAAGGGCCGTCCTCGCGCGAAGAGACGCTCTCTGAGCGAGAGAAAGACATCGTGCGCTGTATCGTGCGCGGCATGACCAACAAGGAGGTGGCCGAGGAACTCTTCATCTCCGTGAATACCGTGTTGACCCACCGCAAAAACATCGCCCGTAAGTTGAGCATCCACTCCGTGGCTGGCCTCACCATCTACGCGATAGCTGGCGGACTGGTCTCGTTGGACGAAGTCCACCTTTCCTAAGACGCCGCCCATTGACGCGAGCCGTACGATGCGATATCGGAAGCACCAACGCGAAGAAGGCGAAATGGAGTATTTTACGCTCCGATTTTGGAAAACCAAAAAAGTACGGGGGTAGTCGCTTTTTGGGACATGAAATTTCCTCAAAAGTTGCCCTAAAAGATGCCAACCAACACCCGAAAAACCACATGCGAGGTAGAAAAAACTACCTCGGTATGCAGTAAAAACTACCTCGGCATGCAGAAAAAACTACCTCGGCATGTAGAAATTTCTACGTGCCGAGGTAGTTTTTACGCCATTTTAGCCCCATTTTAGGCCATTGGCATCTCGTTTGCATTTCTCTGATGCAAAGTTAGCACTTTTGCGCCGAACCGCTCCAAAATCCAACTCAAAAAAACGTGAGGTTGAGGCCGTAAAACAAAAGCTCGCTTTTGGCTTGTTCTCCACTCGATTTATTGTAACTTTGGCTTTGCCGAAGATACCGCATCTCGGCTAAGCTATTACAAAAACAAGTTTTTGAATAGCTCAGCTCTCGATTTATTGTATCTTTGGCTTTGCCGAAGATACTGCATCTCGGAATAACAATCTCAAAAGCTTGCTTTTGGCTTGTTCTCCACTCGATTTATTGTATCTTTGCAGGGAATTTGACATCGCAACAAACTTACTATGGACAACTACATCGTTTCTGCTCGAAAATATCGTCCACGCACATTCGACAGTGTGGTGGGACAGCACGCACTCACCACAACGCTCAAGAATGCCATAGCCACAGGCAAATTGGCACATGCCTACCTATTCTGCGGACCACGCGGTGTGGGAAAAACTACTTGTGCGCGCATCTTTGCCAAAGCCATTAACTGTATGAACCCTGGCCATGGCGGAGAACCCTGCGATGCTTGCGAGAGTTGTAAGAGCTTTAACGAAAACAGGTCGTTTAATATCGTCGAACTCGATGCCGCTTCTAACAATTCCGTAGACGACATCCGCATCCTCATCGAACAAGCACAGATGCCACCACAGGTGGGGAAATACAAAGTGTTTATCATCGACGAGGTGCACATGCTCTCTCCCGGCGCGTTCAATGCCTTTCTCAAAACGCTCGAAGAGCCACCCGCACATGTCATATTCATCTTAGCTACCACCGAGAAGCACAAGCTATTGCCCACCATCCTCAGCCGTTGCCAGATCTACGACTTCAAGCGCATGGAAGTCCCCGATATCGTCAACCACCTCAAGTACGTGGCAGCCGATGCGGGAGTCACCTACGAAGAAGCCGCACTCAATGTCATCGCTCAAAAAGCTGATGGTGGCATGCGCGATGCACTGAGCATCTTCGACCAAGTCGTGGGATTTAGCGAGGGAAACGTCACCTATCAGAAAGTGATAGAGGACCTCAATGTCCTTGACTACGAATACTACTTCAAGTTGACCGACTGCCTGCTCCAAGCTGATGTGCCCCAGTCCCTGTTGCTCTTCAACGAGATACTCAGCAAGGGATTCAGCGGACAACACTTCATTGGTGGATTTGCCACCCACCTACGCGACCTGCTTGTCAGCCGCGATGCCAGCACGCTGCCCTTGCTCGATGTGGCCGAGAGCGTGCGCCAGAGATACAGAGAACAAGCCGCTCGATGCACCCCACGTTTCTTGATGGCGGCCATACGAATATGCAATGACTGCGAGATACAATATCGCACGGCTGGAAACAAACGCCTATTGGTCGAAATCGCCTTGATGCGCACCGCTGGTATGATGATGACTGCCGACGATGCGCCACCCTCTGGGCTTGGCCCTACACAAGCCATTCCCCCCGTCACCGCGCAGAAGCCTAAGTCAGTAGCTGCCGCCACTCAGCAAGCCACTCCCGCTAACACCACTTCGCGCCCTCAGAGCACTTCGAGCCATACCGAAAATACCGCTAACTCCAGCCACACTCCCCAAGCCCAGCCCGCAAGCAAACCGTCGCCTGCACCGCAGCCAGCAGCCGCGAAAGCTGCGACCACGCAGAGCACCAACGCTGCCCCGTCCAAGCGCTTGAAGACGCTCTCGATAAGCGGTTCATCGCAGCAGCAAACAGCCACTGAAACCGTTGTGCAGCCGAAGCAGGAGGTGGGAAACAATCCTTTCCAGATTACCGACCTGCGCATGGCATGGAGGGAGTACGCCGACCACCTGCCACAGGAGTGGCGCGCTATGGCAGAGCGAATGAAAGGCATAGAGCCGCAGCCCAAAGACGCTGTAACAGCAGAAGTTGTCGTAGAAAACAAGTTGGTGCTCGACCAGTTCCATCGGCTCGAACCCTACATAAACACCTATCTACAAGCCCGACTGAACAACGGCCAGGCTACGATACAATATCGCATACGCGAAGCAGATGAGCGCCACAGAGCTTTCAGCGAGAAAGAGAAGTTGGCAGCCATGCTCGAGAAGAGCGCGCCGCTGAAAGCCTTGTGCGAGAAACTATCCCTCTCCTTGGCTTAGCCACTTACACCTAAGCCACCCCGTTTACCAATCATTTTAACAGCTTAAAGAAAATACCTATGAATAAGATTATCGTCACCACCTACAAACTCGAGGCACTTGACAACGAAGGAGCAGTTGTCGCTACCGAAGAAGCCACCGAAGCACAGCCCTTCAAATTCATCAGCGGAATGGGTTTCGCACTGGATGCCTTCGAACAGCACGTAGAACCCCTCAACGAGGGAGACACGTTCGACTTCACGCTCGCGCCCGAGGAAGCCTATGGGCAGTACGACGAAACGCACGTGATAGACTTTCCACGCGAGTCGTTCTGTGTAGATGGACGATTCGACGACAAACAGATCTATCCTGGTGCCAACGTGCCCCTGGTCAACGAAGACGGGCAACGCTTTCTCGGACATGTACTCGAAGTCAACGAGAAGACCGTGCGCGTAGATATGAACGACACCCTCGCGGGTAAAACCATTCACTTCACAGGCACGGTGATACTCTCACGCCCCGCCACCAACAAGGAGTTGGAAGCCTTTGCCAATATGCTCAGTGAAGAAGAATGCGGCTGCGGCTGTGGTTGCGACCACGACCACGAGCACCATCATGACCATGAGTGTCACGGACACCATCACCACAATGGACATTGCTGTGGCAAGCATGCTCACTAAACCCTCCGTACCGACAATACGAGTATACACCGCTTGCCCCTTCGTACAAGAGTCTCCTTTTATATATAATATGGTATGCGCTCATACGACATCAGTCTGAGCGCAAGCGATTTGTGGGCATTTACACAGTGTATGTGGAGAATGGAATAGGAAAGGCGCGTAATGGCACGCTTTTTGTTTAGATACCCTGTACGCTCTAATGACAAAAAGGAAAGTAGTATGGCAAATGAATTTTCAGCACAACTGACACATATACTTCAACTAAGCCGCGAAGAGGCACGACGCTTTCGCAACTCGCGTATATCAGCCCGTCATCTCCTCTTAGGTCTCATACGCGATGGCAACAATGCGGCGCTCAACGCCCTGCGCGCCTTAGGCGTCAGTCTGGACACCCTGCGCTATCGCGCTGAACAAGCCAGCAGTGAGCAGGCCTCCGCAGACACGCTTCCCGAGGCAGGAGCTGCCTTCGATGCTTCCGTGACGCGTATTCTCCGCCTGTCCTTTCTCGAAGCCCGATTGGCACGAGTGAGTGAAGCTGGTGCAGAACACCTCTTGCTGGCTATACTCCGCGATCAAGAGAACGATGGACGTAGAATGTTGATAGCCGAAGGTGCAGACTACGAGAAACTTTCTCAACGGCTGCACAGAGGATATGCCGTGTCGGATAACTTTGGCACTTACAATGAAACCGAGGAACCCGAAGATTTTCCTCATTCAGGCGACAATAGCAAAAGCACTCGCCAGCAGACCAACAACGATAAAGACAGCGACACACCCGTCATCGACCAATATGGCATTGACCTCACGCGAGCCGCAGCAGAGGGCAAGTTAGACCCCGTTGTGGGACGCGAGAAAGAGATGATGCGCATCGCACAAATCCTATCCCGACGCAAGAAGAACAATCCCATACTTATCGGCGAGCCAGGTGTAGGAAAGAGTGCCATCGTCGAAGGCTTGGCACAACAGATAGCCAAGGGCGAAGTCACCCCATCGCTGCAGCGCAAACGCATCGTGATGCTCAATATGGCCAATATGGTGGCTGGTACGCAATATCGTGGACAATTTGAGGAGCGTGTGCGTCGGCTCATCGAAGAGATGGAGGCTCACCCCGACATCATACTCTTCATCGATGAAATACACACCATCATTGGTGCAGGAGGAGCGGCCGGAAGCATGGACGCGGCCAATATGCTCAAACCCGCTTTGGCACGTGGACAGTTCCAGTGCATCGGTGCTACCACGACCAATGAGTATACCAAGAGCATAGAGAAAGACGGCGCGCTCGAGCGACGTTTCCAGAAAGTGATGCTCGCTCCGACCACGGCAGAAGAAACACTCCAGATACTCCGAAACATCAAGGAGCGTTACGAGCAGCACCACCATGCCACCTATACCGACGAGGCCTTAGAAGCCTGCGTGAAGCTCACTACGCGATACATCACAGATCGCAGTCTCCCCGATAAAGCCATAGATGCGCTCGACGAAGCTGGCAGTCGAAAAAATCTCACCAGCGTGGTCGTTCCACAAGATATACACGAGGCCGAGCAGCACATAGCTCAGCTCAAAGAGCGCAAGAACGATGCCGCGCGTAAACAACAATACGAGTTGGCTGCCAACCTGCGCGACGAAGCACAGCAACGCGAACGCGAACTCGAAGCGCGCAAACGCCAGTGGCAAGAGACCCTGCAGAGCGAGCATCATGTAGTGGACAGAGAAGACATTGCCGCGGTCGTCTCTATGATGAGCGGCGTGCCAGTCAGCCAAATGGCGCAGACCGAGAATATACGTCTCAAGGACATGCGTAAAGCCTTAGGAGAGCGTATCATCGCCCAAGACGAAGCCATAGAACGCTTGGTACGCAGTATCACGCGCAATCGCATCGGGCTGAAAGACCCGCATCGGCCGATAGGCACATTCATGTTTGTAGGCCCTACAGGTGTGGGCAAAACCTATTTGGTCAAAACCTTGGCAGAGTTTATGTTCGGTAGTGCCGATGCGCTTATTCGCGTAGATATGAGCGAGTACGGCGAGAAGTTCAGTACCAGCCGATTGGTAGGCGCCCCTCCGGGATATGTAGGCTACGAGGAGGGCGGTCAGCTCACCGAGAAAGTGCGCCGAAATCCGTACAGCATCATTCTGCTCGACGAGATAGAGAAAGCCCACCCCGATGTGTTCAATACGCTGCTACAAGTGATGGACGAGGGACGACTCACCGACGGCAACGGACGTACCGTAGATTTTCGCAATACAGTCATCGTGATGACCAGTAATAGCGGCACACGTCAGCTTAGAGAGTTTGGCGGAGGTATAGGCTTCGGCTCTTCACAACATGCCACAGGCAAGCAGGCCGAAAGCATCGTGCGCAAGGCATTGCAACGCCAGTTTGCTCCCGAGTTCCTCAATCGTTTAGACGACATCATCATGTTCCAACCCCTGAACGACGAGAGCGCATTGAAGATTACCGACCTCGAACTGAACATACTCCAAGCTCGCGTGGAGGCTTTAGGGTATCACATCACCTTCAGCGACGCAGCGCGTGCGCTACTGGTAAAGAAAGGTTTCGACGCCGCTTATGGTGCCCGTTCGCTCAAGCGTGCAGTGCAAGAGCACATTGAGGACAAACTCACCGATATCCTCATGGACTTGTCAGACACAGAGGAGAAAACAGACTTTCTCGTAGACGCTATTTCGGACGAAATCGTGGTGCAACTCCAAGAAAACACCTCCCGCACGGTTTGACACCGCACCAGCACATACTTAATAAAACTTATAAACCCCGAAAGTTCGTTCCAGTACTTTCGGGGTTCATTCTCATCCTAAGCCTTTTATTACAGTCCGCCAAACATACTCTGCGCCAAGCGCACTACCTCGCTAAAACGCAGCTTTTATGAGCGGACAGTAAGGTAAGCAGTTATTAGACAGACAAACCTAAATCAAGCGACCTGCTAAGCCACCGTGTTTGGCAGGTCGCTTGATTTAGGTTTGTGGAAGTGGTTGTTTCTCTAAGTCACAAGGTGAAGCATAGTGCTTACCTTGCACACATTGTAAAACAAACCTTAGTTGTTGTCGTAGTAATCTATGCATTCTTCACGGCTTGCTTCAAGAACGCTCAGACAGCGCTTGATGGTCTTGCAGAAGTCTGAAGAATCATAAGCAAAGAGTTCGATGGTGAAGGTTACGTAGTTGTCGCCAACAGAAGCCTTGCAGCATTTCTTACCGTAGTTGATGCTATTGGCTGCCTCCAGTACCTTACGACGGTTCAAATTGCTAATGTTCCAACCTGGGGCGTGGAATTCTACATAAACAGAGTTGTTGTTGCCGTCGCCGAGAGTAATCCAGTAGATGTCGCCTTGATATTTGAAACAGAGGTCATCGTCTTCGTCAACGTAGGGAGAGTAGCCCTCATTACTAAGATAACGTTTCACGGAGTTCTGGAAACTACGAGCGTTAGAACTCATTTGCGCACTTACGGGCAGAACAGCTAAGAGCATAACTGCCATCAGCAAAGTTTGTAACTTTTTCATAAGAGTGATGATTGGTTAAATGGTTATAATGTATTGTGTATTCTAAACAGAGGATAAGGGCTGTAGCTCTGTACTATCCATCGGCTGGGCGTGCTCTACAAAAGCAATCAATCGAAGCGTACCACGGACTTTGTACTATATTTGTGGAGCAAAGATAGATAAAAGATTGTTTTGACGGTGCGATTTGCTGCAAATTTAACGAAAATCAAGTTAAACATTTGCTTACATGGTTAAAAAACATTTATTTTGCCACGTAATACAATTATCATCTGATATCCATGAACGAAAACACTCCCCTTCCCGTAGAGGAACAGAACGAGACAGTTTCTCAGAACGAAACTTCCGAAGCCACAAGTCCCACAGTAGAACAACCCGTAGCTGAGTCCGTAGAGCCTGCAGCCGCTGAGCCTGCATCTGAGCAGGAGGAGCCTGCCGCTACTGCCGAACCCGAGACTGCTCCAACCACTCCCGAGCAGGAGGCAGAGCCTGCCGCTGAGGAAGAAGCCGCAGAGGTAGCAGAAGTCGAGGCAGCCGCACCCGCAGTCAAAGCCCCGCAGACCAAGGCAGAAGTCATCGCGCGCCTGCAAGAGATTGCCGATAACCAAGAACAGGTGGATCGTGCAGCCATCGATCAGCTCAAGCAAACGTTCTATCGCCTGCACAACGCCGAAGCTACAGCCGCACGCGAGGCTTTTGTGGAGGCAGGAGGAGCTGCAGAGGACTTTGTGCCACAGCCCGATGCTGACGAGGAAGCATTCAAGGAGGCTTTCAATCGCGTCAAAGAACTGCGCGCCAAGGAGGCTGAGAAGCAACAAGAAGAACTCCAGAAGCACCTTGAGGAAAAGGAGACGATTATCGCTCGTGTCAAAGAGATGAATGTCAGTGCCGACGTGGCTGATAAGTCTTACAAAGAATTCAAAGACCTACAGGCACGCTGGAAAGAGATAGGTGAAGTACCTGCCGAGCGTCAAGCCGAGGTGTGGAAAGCCTACCAACTTCAGGTGGAGACATACTACGACCTGTTGCGTCTCAACAAAGAGTTCCGCAACTACGACTTCAAGAAGAATCTTGAGATTAAAACCGCCCTGTGCGAAGCTGCCGAACGCTTAGCCGAAGTAGAAGACCCCATCTCTGCTTTCCACTCCCTCCAACAGCTCCATCGTCAGTATCGCGAGGCAGGCCCTGTGGCTAAGGAGTTGCGCGAAGAAGTATGGCAACGCTTCAAAGCCGCTTCCACCGTGGTCAATAAGCGTCATCAAGCCCACTTTGAACAACTCAAAGAGCAAGAAGAAGCCAACTTAGCCAGCAAGACAGCCCTCTGCGAACAGGTGGAAGCCATTGACACCACAACCATCAAGTCGGCTGCAGCATGGGAGAAAACCACACAGCAAGTTACCGAACTTCAAACACAGTGGAAGACCATAGGTTTCACCCCGCGCAAGGTGAACGCCAAGATTTTCGAGCGTTTCCGCACCGCATGCGATGCCTTCTTCAAGGCCAAGAGCGAATTCTTCAAGGCACAGCGCACCGAGTGGAGTGAAAATTTAGCCAAGAAAACCGCTCTCTGCGAAGAAGCCGAAGCCCTCAAAGAAAGCACGGATTGGAACAAGACCACCAACAAACTCATTGAACTCCAACGTCAATGGAAAGAGATAGGCCCTGTCAGCCGCCGCGTGAGCGAACAGATTTGGAAACGCTTCAATGGAGCTTGCAATGCTTTCTTCGAGAAGAAAAACGAGGCCACAGGTAGCCAGCGTAAGGAAGAGCAAACCAACCTTGAGACAAAGAACAATATCATTGCTCAGCTCGAACAACTCTTGACTGAGGGCGCAGAAGACGCTCGCGAACAAGTGCAGCAGCTCATCGCACAGTGGAATGCCACAGGACACGTGCCTTTCCGCAAGAAAGAAGCCATCTACAAACGCTACCACGATGCCCTCGACCGCCTGCGCACCGAGTTCCATATCAGTGCTGGACGTCGCAACGTGGAGAACTTCCGCAATCGCATTGCCGAGAAAGTAGGTACACCCTTGGAGCGCGAGTTGGCACGCCTCAAGCAACAGCTCGAAACCAAGACTGCCGAAATCAAGAACTACGAGACTAACCTCAGCTTCTTCACCTCGAAGAGCAAGAGCGGCAATGCATTGGTTGACGGCATTCAGAAGAATATAGAGCGTCTCAAGGCCGACCTCGTCGTTGTGGAGGAGAAGATTAAAGCTGTCAAGGAACAGATTCTCAAGCCCGCAGACTCTGAGCAAGCCGAAGCAACCGCGCCCGCTGTGCAGGAAACAGAAATCGCACCCGCAGCATCAGCTGATGCTGCTGAAGAAAAAGCCCCTGAGGCAGCTGCAGCTCCTGCCGAAGAAACACCTGCTGCAGAATAGTGTCAGAGCGGCATCATGCTCGTTGAGACGCAACGAAGCATGTTGGTTGCCGAAAAATGCACGGCGACACCAACCTGTTTTTTAGGTTTCAAATAGACCCCAAACAACCTCGGTAAGTAGGATTCTCTACATGCCGAGGTTGTTTTTTGCCCGAAATGTGCATAATCTAACGGGTGTAAGTCCCGAACGCGGCCAAATAGCGGCGGAGCAACGCGCGTAAACCATCGCCGTATTCTGAAAAAACTACTTACGCCAAAAATTGACACGAAAAAAACGAAGCCGTTTGGCCTCGCTTTATCTATTCTTTATGAAGGATTTGTATAAGCTTATGTTTACCCACAATACATCGGGCGCTCCTGACCAACAGTAGTTGATTCTGTGTGACCTGAATAGAGAATTGTTTCATCTGGTAGAGTGAGAATCCTGCCTATGATGCTATTATAAAGCTGAACTTCATCTCCTCCGATATATTGCGTGGAGCCTGGACAGTCGCGGAAGATGGTGTCACCGACAAAGGCAACTTTGTCTTGCTGACTGTAGAAGGTGACGCTATCAGGAGTATGTCCAGGAGTGTGGATGACCTTCAGGGCGAATGACGGATTTGCTTTCAGACGGATGATGTCGCCATCATCGAAATACTCTGCACCGTCCAGATAGACATTCCTGCCACAATAGGCACTCAGGTTCCAGCGGGTGTCGGTCAGGTATTTTTTTCCTGCACGATGGATGCAGTAGGGAATGCCCAAGGTCCGGGCAATCTCACTGACAGCACCCGTATGGTCAAAATGTCCATGAGTAAGAAGGATGCACTCTATGGTCCATCCGTTCTCCGCTATCTTCTGCAAGATACGGCTTGACTGTGCGCCAGGATCGATAAGGAATCCGTGGCGCGTTGAGTCGTCAATGTAGAAATAACAGTTGACGGCGAATACATCCTTGACCACAATCCGACGTATCATATCTTGCAACCTTCCGGCCCACACTGATGGGCATCTTCATTGACTGTATGCTCCTGCAGATCTTTAAATGCCTTTTCCAACGTATGTTTGAAAGCATTGACAGACAAGGCACCGGGGATCACGAACTTACCGTTGAACATAAAATACGGAACGCCATGCACGCCATACATCATGGCCTCGCGCTCATCGAAGCGCACTTCCTCGTCATACTGGTTCGACTCCAATACATTCTTTGCCTCCGTCTCGTCAAGTCCTGCCTCACGAGCCACACGAAGCAGTACGTCGTGGTCGGAGAGTTTCTCATTACGAGTGAAGTAGGCATCAAACAGCAATTCACTCACGCGGTCTTCCAACTGAGGGTCGTGCTTGGTCTGTGCCAACTTCGTGAGACGGTGGGCATCGCGAGTGTTGGTGTAGAGCGTCGTGGCATAGCGGAAGTCGATGCCTTCGTCAATACCCAACTGTGAGATATAGTCTATCTGCTGCTGAGCTTCCTCCTTGGACAGACGGTACTTCTTGGCGAAGCGGTCAACGGTGATGGTCTCTACCGTCTTGGGCGCATCGGGATCAAGCTCAAAGGCACGTGTCTCGATTTCTACCTCATTCTCCAGTCCCAGTTCCTTGATGGCTTTCTTCAGACGAGTCTCGCCGATGTAGCAGTAAGGGCAAGCATAGTCACTCCAATAAACGATTTTCATTGTCTTAATCTCATTTTCTTTATTGATGGTTATTACTTGTTTTGTCTTCTGGGAATCAACTGACTCTGACAGTACTCTAAGCGGTATCAGTAGCGTCATAGAAACCGCAAATAGCCGGATAAATCTGTTAAAGAATCCCATATTATCACACTTCCTTTATGAATTTCGGTGCAAAGGTACGGAGTCTCAGCGAAAGTTTGCATATTTGCACCAATGAACGATTCGATAAGATTTATCGGTAAAATCGATATAACATGGAATTGAGACAATTGAAATACTTTGTAAAAGCTGCTGAGACAGAGAACTTCTCCATCGCAGCCCAGGAATGCTTTGTGGTACAAAGTACGCTTTCGCAACAGATCAAACAATTGGAAGATGACCTCGGAGTACAGCTTTTCGAGCGCATCGGAAAGAAGGTGTCGCTGACAGA
>JAFVCB010000044.1 GCA_017479555.1 Bacteroidaceae bacterium
CGTATAGAAATGCGTAAGGTGTCCTTGTTCTGGTCAAAGTACTGCATCTCGGCCAAGCTTTTCGCAAAATCAAGTATTTACACTCACTTTGCACTCGCTTTTATGTAACTTTGCACCGTAAGCGTTTGAAGAACTATGACAAAAGAGGAAGTTTTCAATCAACTACAAGCGGTATTCCAAGAAATTTTCGATGACGAAACGTTAACTATCGAAGCAGATACTACCGCTTCGGATATTGACGAATGGGATAGTCTGACGCATGTTCAGCTCATTGTGGAGGTGGAACAGCATTTTGGTGTGCGCTTCACCAGCCGTGAGATACTAAAATGGCAACGAGTGGGTGAGATGGTCGATGCGCTCTTAGAAAAACTCTCATAGGTGAAACTGATATTTCAAAATCTCGCGCTACTCATTGTCTCCTATACCATATATATATGGCTCTGTGGAGACCTGTGGTGGTTATTGCTGCTTGCTACAGCCACTACTTTTGCAGCGGGATGGGCAGTGGAACGATTGATGCAACAGTCGTACTACAGGGTGGCAAATATGCTCACTACTTTGGGAGTGATAGCATTGGTAGGCTTACTAATTGTCTTCAAATACCTTGATTTTTTTGCTGAAGAAATTGCCGCAGGTCTGCGCTTCATCGGTATCTCAGCCACATGGAACGCGCTACACTTGTTGTTACCAGTAGGATTGAGTTTTTATGTATTCAAACTTATCAGCTATTTGGTAGAAATCCATCGTGAACACCTCAAAGCTGAGCGCGATTTCATCTGTTTTGCTGCGTACATCTCGTTCTTCCCTACGCTTTTGGCTGGTCCCATCGATCGTCCAACACTGTTTTTACCACAGTTGCATAGAGCGCGACATTTTACTTGGGATGCACTCATAGCTGGAGGCAAGATGGTGCTATGGGGTGCTGTGATGAAAGTTTGCATAGCTGATGCGCTTTCACCTGTAACTCATTTAGCTTGGGACACACTTGAGAGCGGTAGTCGCCTAACGTGGTGGGCCTTTTGGCTGTATCCTATAGAGATGTATGCAGATTTCAGTGGCTACTCGTTGATGGCTATAGGCATTGGTCGTATATTGGGATTTGAAGTGACGACCAACTTCCGTACGCCATTCATCGCTCGCAATGTGGCTGAATATTGGCGCAGGTGGCACATGTCGCTTACATCGTGGATAACAGACTATATTTTTATGCCCATCAACCTGCGCTTGCGGGATTGGAAGAAAGCGGGACTTGCCATTGCCGTGACTGTGAATATGGCTATCATAGGTCTTTGGCATGGTGCATCGTGGACGTATCTGCTCTTTGGCTTGTACCATGCATTGTTGTTCTTACCCCTCATATACAGCGGCAACTTTGCTAAGCGCAAGAAACTACGTACCACTTCTTGGGGCTTACCTACGCTTCACGATTGCGGGAAAATGCTGTTGACCTATTTCTTAGTTGCCATAGCCTTTGTGCTTTTTCGCGCGCCCGATGTAGCCTCGGCCTGCTCTTTTTTTCAGAGTTTATTTATGCTATCTATACCCTCTATGCCTTATGTCAGTGGTTCGAGGTGGGGCTATCTTCTGCTCATCGCTTTTGTGATGGTTTGGGAGTATGTGCAGCGCGACAAGCTTTCTCCACTACACTTGAGCGGTCGCGGCTTTCTGCGCTATCGGGCAGTGCGCTATTTGTTCTACTATGCGCTACTTCTGTTGCTCTATATACACAGCGACCATACGGGCAGTACCTTTATTTATTCTCAATTCTGAACTCGGTAGTTTGTGCGTTTGTTACTTTTCACTGTGTGTACCTAAATTCAGCGCATAGGTCTATATTTTTCTTGGCTGAATATGCCCAAAAGCACGTTCTCGCTTGATTTTAGCTCCTTTATGCGCAAATTTGGCTAAGATGCTTTAATTTTGCCAACGATTAAGGGGGTGCCCCACCTTTTTGGGCTGAGATTATACCCCTCGAAGCTGATCCGGACAATTCCGGCGTAGTGAATTAATTGTTCCCACTTATGAAAAAAATCCTTCTCATGGCGGGCTGCTTGTTCAGTTCTGCCTCGTGCCTCTTCGTTGGCAGTGCGTATGCACAAACCCCTAACGACAGTTTGCCTGTCACCACCTTGGGTGAGGCACAAGTTGTCTCTACACGCGCCCGTACCACCACACCTGTGGCATTCACCAACTTGAAGAAAGACGACATTGCAAGGCTGAACTACGGGCAAGACCTGCCTTTCATCCTCAGCCTAACACCAGGTGTTGTCACCACCAGCGATGCAGGAAATGGCATAGGCTACACCAGTATTCGTGTGCGCGGTACAGATGGCACGCGTATCAATATTACCAACAATGGCATACCACTTAACGATGCCGAGAGCCATACGCTCTACTTCGTAGACCTGCCCGACTTTGCTTCTTCAGTGCAGGACATACAGATACAGCGCGGAGCAGGTACTTCGACTAATGGTGCTGCGGCATTTGGTGCAAGTATCAATATGCGTACTGACAATTTTGCGCGTCAGCCTTTTGTGGAATTGAGTGCTTCGTATGGTTCGTTCAATTCGCAGAAAGAGACCTTGCGCTTCGGTACAGGACTGCTTGCAGACCACTGGTCGCTCGATGGTCGTTTGTCGCACATCGGTAGCGATGGTTATCGCGACCGTGCCTCTACGGCGATGGATGGCTATTTCCTACAGTTGGGCTATGTAGGCAAGAGTTCGTTGATTCGCCTCCTTACTTTCGGAGGAAAAGAAACTACCTATCACGCTTGGGATGGAATCAGCCGCGATGAACTCACCACACGACGACGCTACAATCCCAACGGCGAGATACAGGACGAGGCAGGTAATGTCTCGGGCTTCTATCGCGACCAGAATGATGTGTTCCGTCAGAACCACTATCAGTTGCTACTCACACAAATCCTCTCACCCCGTTGGACACTCAATGCAGCTCTCCACTATACCTATGGCAAGGGATGGTATGAAGAGTATAAGAACAATCGTACGCTGACCAGCTATGCGCTGCAACCCTTCGAGCTGGATGGGAATACAATAAAGAATTCAGACCTCGTACGTCGCAAGTACAATCGCGGCAACTTTGGTGGCGGCACCTTTTCGCTTAACTACCATCGAGCAAATCTCGATGCCAGCATAGGCGGTGCTTTCAACTATTTCGATAACGACCACTACGGCGAGGTGCTTTGGGTGAAGAACTACCTCGGTAACCTTCAACCCACCAGTCCCTTCTACAACAATACGGGACGTAAGAACGATGCCAACCTATATGCTCGTGCTGAGGGCAAGGTGCTGCCCCGCCTGAGTGTCTATGCAGACTTGCAATATCGCCATATCCACTATGTCATTGCTGGTACGAACGATGATGCGTACAATGTGATGAATATTCACGAAACGTTTGACTTCTTCAATCCTAAGGTAGGTGCTACCTACGCACTCCATACGGGTGGCAAACTCTTTGCCTCGTGGTCTGTAGCACACAAAGAGCCTTCACGCAACAATTATACTGACGGTTTCCTTCCAGGTAATCCTGTGCCACGTGCTGAGCGTCTGAACGACTTTGAGCTGGGCTACCGCTACCAGCACGCACGCTTCACAGCCAGTGCCAATCTGTATCTGATGGATTATCGTGACCAACTTGTCAACACGGGTAAGATTAACGAGATTGGTGAGCCACTTGTCGAGAACGTACACGATAGTTATCGTATGGGACTGGAAGTTGAAGCCGCTTGGCAGGTGTGCAATCTCTTGCGCTGGGACTTCAACGCAGCGTGGAGTAAGAATCGTATAAAGAACTACACAGCCTATCTTTACGACGCGGATGGTTCTTGGGCAACAACCGACCCCATTCACATTGGTACGACACCCATTGCCCTCAGTCCCTCACTGGTATTGAACAATATCTTTACCCTCACGTGGAAAGCTTTGTCGGCTTCTTTGCAGTCACAATATGTAAGCCGTCAATACCTCGACAACCTTGGTATGCGCGAGAGTTCGCTTGACGGCTACTTCGTGAGCCATCTCAATGTTAACTATAATATTCGCGTGCGGGGGCTCAAAGAACTGGTCGTAGGTGCTACTGTCTACAACCTCTTCAATGCGAAGTACGAGACCAATGGTTATGCGATGACCTCCTACACCCGTGACTTATCAGGTACGCTCACCTTCCACCACGATCCTCGTTTCTATCCCATGGCGGGTACAAACTTCCTACTACACACTACTCTGAAGTTCTAATACTATTATAGTATAAGCCATCGTGTCTGTACAGCATGCTTTCTGAAGTGAAGTTGTGGCAGCCACGATGGTTTTCTTTCTCTTGTTACCATACCCATACATTTTCAACCATGTCTTCTACCAATAATGCCACATTGCCTACTCCAGTCGTGATTCTCGCTGCAGGCGATTTTCCTACGCATCCCGTGCCCTTGTCGTGTCTTGAGGGGGCTGCTACCGTGGTTTGTTTAGATAGTGCAGCCGATACTTACGTTCCATGCTATGGGTTGCCCGACTATGTGGTAGGAGACGGCGACAGCATCTCTCCTGCGCTACGTGAGCGTTTAGGACAACGTTTTGTACATGAGAGCGAACAAGACACCAATGACCTCTGCAAAGCTGTGCGCTTCTTGGCTGGCCGTGGAGTGAAAGAGGCGGTTGTCGTAGGAGCTACGGGACGGCGCGAAGACCATACCTTGGGTAATATCTTTCATCTGCCCGACCTCTCCCGTGTAATGACGCTGACCATGGTGACCGACTATGGACGTTTCATTCCCGTAAGCCAACACATTGAACTTGAGACGCACATCGGGCAAGCTGTATCGGTTTTCAATATCCATGCCACGCGTATCTATAGCACAGGCCTCCGCTGGCCGCTTTCTGCTTTTCAGTCACTCTGGCAGGGAACGCTCAATGAGGCCAACGAGCAGCGCGTAACAATTGACACCGATGGAGACATTATCGTATATTTAGCACATCACGAAACGATATAATTGTAATAAATGTATAAACGTATCGAAATGAATCACAAAACACTTACACCCCGTCAAACATCGCTATGTATCTGCGCTGCCTGTGCAGCGCAAGGCGACTTGCAGAGACTAAAAACAGCCATAGCTCGAGCCCTTGAGGATGGAGCTACAGTGAGCGAACTCAAAGAAGTCTTCTCGCAACTCTATGCTTACGTAGGTTTCCCGCGTGCGCTCAATGCCTTAGGTGTATTGCAACAACAAGTGGAATCGCTCTCCATAGAGAGCAACGATGAGCGGATGGGAAAAAGCTTTACGTCACCTCATGTGTGGAGCAATGCCGAGGAGACGTTACGCATGGGTACAGCTATGCAGACACGCCTTACGGGAGGCAAACCCTTCGACTATGCATTTTGCCCACAGATAGACCACTACCTCAAGGCGCATCTCTTTGGCGACATTTTTGCCAGCGACATACTCTCACCCAACGACCGCGAACTCGTCACTGTGGCAGCACTCAGCGCGCTTCACGGAGTCGCTCCACAACTCGCGGCGCACAAGGCTGGAGCGGTTAACATGGGAAATAGTGAGGAACAGGTTACTGAACTGCTACAGCTACTCTCTTCTTTGGGACTTACTGCTGCCGACCATGCAGCCGAAGCCCAAACAGGTGCTTGGCCAAAGGGACAACCAAATGATGCGTATGCGCAGTACTTCAAAGGACATAGTTTTCTTGCACCGCTCGCTGCGGCAAATCTGAAAGAGGGAGAGAAACCCTCCGCAACGTTCGCCAATGTAACGTTTGAACCTGGTTGTCGTAACAATTGGCACATCCATCACGGCGCACATCAGATACTCATTTCCTGACTTCGGCGATGCGTCACCCTATTCGCGCATACGCCTGTTAGTTTAATTGTTCTCCTTGTCAAGGATGGCCTTGATGTCGAAGAGTGGCTTAATCTTCAGGTGCTTATCAGTGAGAAATAACGTCTTTACTCTCTC
>JAFVCB010000045.1 GCA_017479555.1 Bacteroidaceae bacterium
GTGATTGACGATTATCGTCATCACGAAAAGGTGACGCAGGTTATAATCAACCAAGAGAACACGGGCAATACTTTCAAGCAATGGCAGCGCGGCCTCTCGCTGGCTCGAGGAGAATATATATGGATAGCCGAGAGCGACGATGTAGCCAGTCCCACGTTTCTCGAGGAGGTTCTTGAGAAGATGCTTATTCACGATGCCGTCCTTGGCTTCAGCGGTTCACAGATAATTGACAGCAATGGCCATCGGGTGAACAAAAACTATGACAACTTCGGGCTTTTCAACTATAAAGACTGCTACGACGGCAAGGCCTTCGCTCGGCGCTTCTTAGTGTTCGGCAATAGACTATATAATGCTTCGATGATAGTGTTCAGAAAGGCCGAGGCAGAGCAGGTATCGGAGCACTTCACTCAGTTCAATGCCGCAGGCGACTGGCTCTTTTGGTTTGAACTGTGTCAGAAAGGCAAAGTGGTGTGCGTGAGAAAGAAACTCAATCAGTCTCGGCTGTCCGCTCATTGAGTACCTTTTGGAACGTAAGATAATATACCATACTCATCAAATTGAAATAAGCTAAAAGATGACCATATCTCTCATTGTAGCCACTTATAACGCGCCACGTCAGTTGGAGCTGTGTCTGCGTAGTGTGCATCGCCAGCGTGTGTTGCCTACAGAAGTAATCATTGCCGATGATGGTTCAAAAAAGGAAACAAAAGAGTTGATAGAGCAATTGAAGCCGATGTTTAGTGTGCCACTTATTCATGTATGGCATGAGGACAAAGGCTTTCGTTTGGCTGCTATCCGCAATCGGGCTATTGCAATGGCGACATGCGACTATGTTATACAAATCGATGGAGACGTCATACTAAACCGTCACTTCGTGGAAGATCACATCCGTTTTTCTGCTCCAAACACGGTTGTACTTGGATCTCGCAGTAAACTGTCAGAGGAAAAAACGCGAAAGATATTAGAATCAACAGGAGATTTTGAACCATGCTTCTTCACAAAAGGTTTGGAGCGTAGAGACAGTGCTTTCCGTTGCCCTGTTATCTCGCCTTTGTTTTTCCATAGTCGTCACATATTAGGTTGCAATATGGGCTTTTGGCGTAAGGATTTGCTGGCCGTGAATGGCTATGATGAGAACTTTGAGGGCTGGGGGCATGAAGAACGGGATCTGGTGCTGCGTCTGAATAAGACAGGTATCAAAAAACGCAAATTGAAATATGCTGCTATACAATATCACTTGTGGCATCCAGAACAAACGCGCGACAATCTTAGTCACAATGAAGCCATTATAGCTGAAAGAAAGAAAAGCAAGACAAGCTGGGTTTCTAACGGCATTTCAAAGGAATGTGAAGAAAACCTATAGACTAAAAAATGAAAAAAAAGATTGCTGTCATTGGTGCTGGTGTGTCTGGGCTAACTGCTGCCCATTTCCTTCGGTCACGTTATCTTGTAACTGTCTATGAGAAGGAGTCTGAACCAGGCGGACTCATCAGATGCAGACGGATGGAAGATGGGAGTTTGTTTCATATATGTGGTGGTCATGTATTCAATTCAAAGAGGCCAGATGTTCTTGACTGGTTTTGGAGCATCTTTGACCGTGACAAAGATTTCATAAAAGCCGAACGTAATGCTGTCATAGTATTTGACGATGGACAAATTGTGCCTTATCCCATAGAAAACCACGCATATTTCCTACCTGTTGAAATCCAACAAAGTTTTATCAGTGATTTGCTGAAGATGAATCTTATCAATCAGCAACCCACCAATTTTGAGGAGTTCTTGAAAATGCGTTTTGGAGACACTCTTTATCAATTGTATTTTGGACCATACAATGAAAAGATATGGAAACAACCTCTCAACAAAGTTCCTTTAGGGTGGCTTGAGGGTAAGTTGCCTATGCCCACTGCTCAAGAAATAGTCTTCAACAATATGAATCATGTTGAGGAGAAAAAATTTGTTCACTCCTCTTTTTGGTATGAGAAATACAATGGTTCACAATTTCTTGCAGACACGTTAGCCCGTGGACTTGATGTAAGATATAATACACAGGTTAACCGAATGTGGTTTGATGGCAAATGCTGGACTATTGATAGTGACAAGTATGATGCCTGTGTGTTTTGTGGAAATGTAAAGGATCTCTTGATGAGTGTGCGAGGTGTAGATTTGTCGTCCTTCACAAATCCTGTGGAGCAACTGGATTATCACGGAACCACCAGTGTCTTTTGTTCTATTAGTACCAATCCATATAGCTGGGTATACCAACCAAGTAAGCATCACGGCAGTCATCGTATCATTTGTACTGGCAACTTCTCTCCGACCAACAATGGTTCGAATTCGCTTACAGCCACTGTGGAATTTACGGATAGAGTTGCGCCTGATAGTATTGTTGCTCAGTTGCGGTTGATGCCCTTTTCTCCCAAACTTCTTGACTATCATTATAGTTCATATACATATCCCATACAGGATTGTAGTACACGTATGATGATAGGGGCGTTGAAACAACGCCTTGCTGAGGTAGGAATGTTTCTCACAGGACGGTTTGCCGACTGGGAGTATTATAACATGGATATGGCTATGGGTGCAGCTATGGACACAACTAAAAACATCACGATATGAATGAAGAAAAAATAATTTCACCAACAAAGGTGGCGCTGATGGTTGTGTATAATCACAGATTTGATAAAAATATTCCTATCGTTGAACGTCTATATAAGGCTCGCTTCTCGCATATCTATCACTTAGTTCCTTTTTATGATGCTCATATTGTTGATGCGAATGTCATTCCTGTATACGGTTGTTCTCACTATTTTCAAGGATATATCAGTCAGGCTTATACCCATCTTAAGCACGTTGGTTTCACACATTTCTTTATTATAGCAGATGACTTAATCCTCAATCCCCGCTTAAATGAGCAGAATCTGTGGGAACAAATAGGTATTCAGCAAGGCGATTGCTTTCTTCCTACAGAACTCATTGTTTTACAAACGTTGAATCGCTTCTGGCATCATTTTATTGATGCTATGCGATATAAGCCGAGAAAAAAGGGACTTGAAGCAAATACCGTATTGCCATCGGTCGAGCAGGCACGTAGCATTTTCCAATCTTATCGTATTCCTACTGGTCCAATAAGCTTTTCTACGTTATTTTCATCATGGAAGATGCTGCGAAACCTTTTGCGTAAACGCATTTTTCACCGTCATTTGAGCTATCCGTTAGTGGGAGGTTACAGCGATACATTCATAATGCCAGCTAAATATATGGAAAAATTCTGCACGCTGTGTGGTTTCTTTTCGGCTACAGATTTATTTGTAGAGTTGGCAATACCAACTGCAATGGTTCTGACGAATGCTCCGATTAAATTTAATAGCGATGCAAAATTGCACAATGGTGCATATTGGGGAAAGGGAGCTACTTATTGGAAGAATCCGATTAGCGAGATAGAATCTTATGGTAATAACTTGAACCATTTGCTCAAAGAGTTTCCCGCTGACAAATTTTTTGTTCATCCAGTGAAATTGTCGAAATGGGAATGGAAAGCATATCAAGATTAAAACAATCGTTAAAATGTTTCGCATCTTTCTCAAGTCAGTTTCTGCCATTCTGCTCATTGCCGTGTTGGGGGTATTGTTTACAGCCTTCAGCCCTATCTATCGCTTTCGGAAGCCTGCCCCGTTTGAGGGGCCTGACATCTTCAATCCCTATCAAGATTTGGATACGGCCTATTGCTGGAAACGTGCCTTGTTTCATTGCCACACCCGCGTGAAGGGGCCACTTCCGTATAACGAGTGTCAGTACTGGCCATTAGAGACGTTGAACGCGCTACATAAATTGGGCTATGACATCGTTACTTTCTCTAACCACAACGAACTGACCAGACATCCTCTTGATTCAACCCTACAGGTCAATGTCTACGAGCATGGCTACAGTCCGTTCAAATTTCACCTTTTGGTCTATGGTAGCCAAAAGGTTATCCATTTCGATCCTCTTCTCCCCTTGTTGGCTTCGCAGAAACAGTTCACAATAGACCTGCTTGCAGCCAGTTCAGATTTTATACAAATCAACCATCCCTATAGAACAGTAGGCACATCTAAATCGCATATGGAAGCACTCTCTGGCTACAAGCTCATAGAGTTAGATGCAGGGAGGAGTACGGAGAACGAATATTGGGACTGGGCTTTGAGTGCGGGACATTACAGCTTTGGAGTTGCTAACGATGATTTGCACAAACCAGATCGTACACATAAGATAGGGGTGCGCTGTAATTTCCTTTGTACACCATCAGGTCGCTATAAGGACTTGAAACGAACACTGCTTAGCGGAAACTTTTATGCGATGCGTGTACCTGACTATGGGCATGGTGATTGGAAAGAGAAATATGCGAAGAACAAGACATTGCCGTCAATATTGGATATAGGTCTACGCTCTGATACCATTTTCTTGAAACTATCTGCTGTGGCTGATAGTATCCGTGTCACGGGTCAGAACCACAGTACACTGGCTCTTGTAGAACATAGCGACTCACTGAACTACGTGTTTCGCAAGGAAGACCATTATGCCCGTTTGACAGCCTTCTTCCCCGAAGGTGAGGTGATTTACTCTAATCCTTTTGCGCGTTATGACCATACGCAGCAAAACAGCCCATTCAATGATGCCCTTCAAAAGATAAATTGGCTGCTGACTATTCTCTATAACGTATTGATAGCAGGGTTGATTTATTTAGTTTTAAGAATCTTATATCTCTTACTCTTCAAACGATGCAAATGCCTAAAGCACCAGCCAAACTAAGCACAGCGTGTCTGCTATTGGCTACTTACACGGTAATCGTCTTTCATATTCCTTTCTTTCAGCACGTCTTCCAACATTTGGAGGGCGGATGGAATGCTGTGCTAATCATTGTTTCCGCATTCTTGTTGATGTTAGGCGTGGACTTCATCGTCTACTTGTTGCTGCTCTATCTGGGGCGTATAGTAGGAAAATGTGTGCTGTCTTTTACAATGATGGGCAATGCGGTCATGCTGTACTTTGTGAACAGTTATGGGGTACTCATCACCAAAAGTATGATGGGCAACGTACTGGGTACGCAGTACTCGGAGGCATCGAGCTTCTTCTCTTGGGCATTTGTGGCTTACATCCTATTGGCAGGTGTTCCGCCATGTATCTATCTTTTTGTTCGTCGCATAGACTATGGTAGCTTACGTCGTTTTCTCAGCACCATAGGCATCACCATACTAATTATAGTGGCCACGCTGTGTGCCAATATGAACAATGTGCTGTGGATAGACAAGCATTCTAAAGAATTGGGCAGTCTCATCGCGCCGTGGTCATATATTGTGAACACTATCCGTCACTATAACAGCCAAAGGAAAAAGAATGAGAAAGAAATATTGCTGCCCAATGGAACGATTGAGACGGAAAGTCGAGACGTGTGTGTGTTGATAATAGGGGAGTCGGCCAGAAGAGACCACTTCCATTACTACGGATATCCTAGAAACACCAATCCGTACACGACGGCAGACAGTCTGATTTCGCTGCCAGCCGTCGCAGCCGCTACCAATACTATTTCAGCTGTAAAGGCTATGATGCAGCCACAGCAGGATGACAAGCTTTATGAAATTCTGCCCAATTACCTTTATCGTTTAGGCGTAGAGGTGTTGTGGCGCACCAGCAATTGGGGAGAACCACCTACGCACTTTCCCAATTATGTAAAGAAAAGCCAACTGCAAGAGCAATATCCCAATGAAGAGCAGAAAAACTATGACGGTATCTTGCTTAGCGGCTTGGAAGAAGAAATACGTAATTGCAAGAAAACGAAGCAGTTCATCGTTCTGCATACATACACCAATCATGGGCCGTCTTATAGCAACAATTATCCATCAGCGTTTGAGGTTTTTAAGCCCGTCTGCAATACAGTAGAGATTGCTCATGCCGAACGTGGGGAACTTCTCAATGCTTACGACAATAGCATCGTCTATACCGACTACCTTATACATACCGTAATTAACGTTTTGCGCGCAATACCCGAGTGTCGTTCATGTGTGCTCTATATGTCAGATCATGGTGAATCTCTCGGTGAAAACAACCTCTATATGCACGGAGTGCCTATGGTGATGGCTCCCAAAGAGCAATTGGAGATACCTTTCCTCATCTGGACTAACGACCAATCAATAAAAGTAAAGCAACTTGCTGAAGTTAGCCAATATAGCATCTATCATAGCGTCCTCCATTTTCTGGGCATTAACAGCCCTGTGCTGAAAGAGGGGATGAGCATATTCGAATAGAAAGACACTTAAATGAACAAAGTTTTACAACTATGCCAAAATTGAAGATACAAATCAGCGACCGCGTGAAGGATAAAGATGCTTTCATGGCATTTTTGAGTCGATTGCCCGAAACATTCATGCGGGAGGGTCTTGAGATACATGCCGCGCGTAACCGCCTGCGTATTATGGATACACCTTCGCTTGGTGTGAATGGCTCTGACCGCGTTATGGTCAAGCGTTACCATGGGCTGTTCTGGTTTCAAAAAGTATATTACACGTTTTTCAGAGCCCCAAAATGTCGCAGAGCCTTCGATAATACTGCTGAATTGCGTCGCCGAGGCTTTGATGCCGCTGAAGAATTAGCTATTGTAGAAGTATGGAACTATGGGCTATTTCAATATGCATTCTTTGTATCAGAAGTGGCTGAAGGAGAGAAATTAGACAATCTCGTCATTCAACTACAAGAGCAGAACCATCAGGATGTGATACGCGAAATCATTAGTCAATATGCGGCATTAGTAGTCCGCCTACATGAGCATGGTGTACTCTACTGGGACATGAACTGCGGCAATGTCCTTTGCAAACAAAAGAAAGGGTCAAGTGACAACCAATGGCACTTTTCTCTAATTGATACCAATCGCGTGCGCTTTTACCCCGAAAATCAACAGTTAGACCTTGATACAGCCATTGGTGACCTCATATTGATGAATCCGAAGATGGGAACAGTCGAACTATTTCAAGAGGAATACCTACGCCAGCGTGGTTTATATACCCCCGAAGAAGCCCGTCGTATCCGTGAGTTGCAACGTCAGCGCTATGAGCGAAAAAAATACCCTTTGAAAAAAATCTTCAACCCTATTCGCAAGCATTATTACAAATGGCTGGAGCCTTAACCATTAGCAATACTTTCGTTTGATAAATTTCGTTAAGTACAACTTTGCGGTGAAAAGCGTGATGCATGCAACGCAACTGCTAAATAACGATAAGTTTTTCTTATCCAGAGTCAAACAGTCTTAAGAAGAGAAACGGTGAAGATGCTAAATTCTAAAGCCGAATATAGAAGGGCCTAAATAGAAGAGTACTTGTTCAAATGGCGCACAAAACATTGTTTTTGAAAAACAAACGTTGCAAAGGACTTTGTTGCGAGTGTTAAAAATTCTTTAACAAAAATGGACGTTTCACCATCTCTTTTGCCGTGTATAAAATGTGGGTAAGTGCGGTGAGGATATTTTAGCTTATGTATTGTAAATCAGTGTATTGATAAGAGTTTAGGGATGAAGATAACTTGTGAACAAAGTTTGTGGATAAAGCACCTTTTTCAGCCATTTCTCAAACGTTAAAATACTGATAATGAGTGTGTGAAGCGTTTGGAGGGATGAAGTCCTTGCTCTACTTTTGCAGCGTCAAACGTCATAGTAGCGTCTCGCCGTGACAGATTTTCGCCGTTAGCGAAGATACCTTATAGCGTGTATAAGGAGCGAGTACACAGGGTCGAAATAGCCTAATCTCTAAATTCTCATCTCTTTTGCTTATTTCCCCGCTGCTATGAAAAAAGAATTGCTATGACAATAAGAAAAATCCTTTTCGGACTTATCCTGTGTTCATTCGCATTTATTGGAACAACTGAAGCTGATGCGCAGACGATGCGTGGAAAGGCTTCTTACTACGCTGGCAAATTTCATGGTCGCCGCACCAGCAGTGGCGAAATCTTCCACAAAGACAGCTTGACTTGTGCGCATCGCACTCTGCCTTTTGGTACGATGCTTCGTGTGCGTAACATTTCTAATGGTAAAGAGGTTGTTGTGCGTGTGACAGACCGTGGACCATTTGCTGCTGGTCGCATCGTAGACCTCTCGCTTGGAGCCGCCCGTAGATTGGGTATGGTAGCTGCGGGAGTAGCAGGTGTTGAGGTAGAAGTTATTTCTACACCAGAGCGTGGAACAAACCGACAGACTGGAACTGCGGGTGCACGCAATTAAGTCCGTGCGAGCTTTGTACTAAAACTTCAAATGTGCCTATTGTCCTTTAAGATGATAGGCATATTTGTTTTTAACCAATGATATATTACCATCAATGATAGGCTTCGGTTCGGCATAGAAACCCAAAAAACTACGTTTTTGCTTTTCTCTGCTCTCACCTTGCACTACTTTGCTTCGCGAAGATAGGCTGCGGTTCGGCATAGAAAACCAAAAAACTACGTTTTTGCTTTTCTCTGCTCTCACCTTGCACTATCTTTGCAGCCAAATACGATTACATAATGGGCTCCAACTTTCTGCAAGACAAAATTGTGATGGACGGTCTTACATTTGATGATGTCCTTTTAGTTCCCGCTTATAGCGAAGTTTTGCCACGAGAGGTTAGTCTCTCTGCACATTTTTCACGCCACATCCCCCTGCAAATTCCCTTTGTGACAGCTGCAATGGATACTGTTACAGAATCGACGATGGCCATCGCGATAGCCCGCGAGGGAGGTATCGGTGTGATTCATAAAAATATGAGTATTGTAGATCAGGCGCGACATGTGGCCATTGTCAAGCGTGCCGAAAATGGTATGATTTACGATCCCATTACCATCGAAAAAGGTAAGACAGTAGGTGATGCTTTAGCCTTGATGGCAGAATATCATATTGGAGGTATACCTGTTGTTGGTGACAATCAACAATTATTGGGTATCGTTACGAATCGTGATTTACGCTTCGAGCCCGATTTTCAGAAGCCCATAGAGCAGGTGATGACGAGCGAAAACCTTGTAGTCACTCAGCAACAAGTGGATTTAGCTGAAGCAGCAAGAATACTTCAAGAGAACAAAATTGAGAAACTTCCTGTAGTAGACCGCGATGGTCGTCTTGTGGGACTTATCACCTACAAGGACATCACGAAGGCCAAGGACAAGCCCATGGCTTGTAAAGACGAGAAGGGTAGACTTCGCGTTGCAGCAGGTGTAGGTGTGACAGCCGATACACTGGAGCGTATGCAGGCTCTTGTGGATGCTGGTGTAGATGCTATTGTGATAGATACTGCGCATGGCCACAGCAAGGGTGTGGTAGACAAGCTTCGCGAAGCTAAAGCCTCGTTCTCGCAAGTAGATATCATCGTCGGCAATGTGGCTACAGGCGAAGCTGCTCGTTTGCTGGCTGATAACGGTGCTGACGGCATCAAAGTAGGCATAGGCCCTGGCAGTATTTGTACGACACGCGTAGTAGCTGGAGTTGGAGTTCCACAACTCAGTGCGGTCTACGATGTGAGTCAGGCTTTGGCAGGTACTGGTGTACCTCTTATTGCAGATGGTGGTTTGCGCTATAGTGGCGATGTCGTGAAAGCACTGGCAGCTGGTGGTAGTTGCGTGATGATAGGCTCGTTGGTGGCTGGTACAGAAGAGTCGCCAGGTGAAACCATTATCTTCAATGGTCGTAAATTCAAGACCTATCGCGGCATGGGTAGCTTGGAAGCCATGGAAAATGGCTCAAGCGACCGCTATTTCCAGTCGGGTGTGAAAGAAACCAAGAAACTTGTTCCAGAAGGAATTGCAGGCCGTGTACCTTACAAGGGAAGTGTGCAAGAAGTACTCTATCAACTTTGTGGCGGTTTGCGCTCGGGTATGGGATATTGTGGAGCACCCGATATAGAGGCACTACACAAAGCTCAGTTCGTGAGAATTACTGGTGCAGGTGTCAACGAGAGCCATCCCCACGACATCACCATTACCAGTGAAGCACCCAACTACAGCCGTCCAGAACTATAGCTTACCGCCTTGGCTCAATGCTGCTTGATGATACAGGGGAGTGCGACTGATGTATATGCAAGTAGGATGCCGTGTCGCACTTTCGTGTGCAAAGCATGATGTGAGGAAATTATTTCCAACCTCTTGTTGAGCTTTCTTATCTCCCAAATCGAAAGGATGTAATTTATAATGGCGTGTCTCAAGCTAAAGGCCACATCCTACTTAGACACTTTCCTTATCATCGTAGTTCATAACCTCAAAAATACATCAACCATTTCAGAATATGAAAAAGAGTTTGACCGCACTTGTTTTCATTCTAACAGTTTTCAACGCCTTGGCACAAGACCCTGTGCTTATGACTGTAGGCCATTTTGTGGTGACACGTGGTGAATTTGAATACGCCTACAATAAGAACAGTGCGCAACAAGGGGCAGTAGAAGAGAAGACCGTAGAAGAGTATGCTCAGATGTACCTTAACTATAAGCTCAAAGTTTTGGCCGCAGAGTCAGCGGGTTTAGATACAGCTTCAATGTTGTTGGCTGAGTATCGTACCTATCGCGATATGCAGCTGATGAATTATCTGGTAGATGAGCAATTTATAGACTCTGTAGCCAAGAGCCTCTACGATCAGTCTGCAGCCCAATTAGGAGGAAAAGACATCTTGAACCTCTCGCATATTCTGTTATTAGTTCCTGCAGATGCCACAGCCCAGCAAAAGGAGCAAATAAAGAAGCGTGCCGATAGCATCTATAACGCATTGGTAGCTGGAGCAGATTTTGAAGAACTTGCTACGCAGTATAGCGAAGACCCTGGTTCAGCTCGCTACGGTGGCATGCTTCGCCCCGCGGGTCCAGGTATGTTTGTGAAAGAGTTCGAGGACGCGGCCTATTTGTTGCAGAACAATCAGATATCACAACCTGTGCTAACCTCTTTCGGTTACCACATCATCAAGATGCGCAGTCGTAAGCCGTTGGAACCTTATGAGCAACTGCGCCCGCAAATCATTGCCAACCTACAACGTCAAGGCATCAACGAGGTATCTGCTGAAAAGCGACTCGAAAAACTCATCGCCGCCAGTGGAGGAACGTTGACCCGCGAAGCTATTCTTGACAGCGTTTTGCGAGTACATGTGGGAGAAGATGTAAATTTAGGCTACCTCATTCAGGAATATCGCGAGGGCATCATGCTCTATGAAGTAGCACAAAACCATGTGTTCAATCCCGCAAAGACAGACTTAGCAGGTCTGCAACAATACTTTCAAGCCAATCGTGCAAAGTACGTTTGGGAGACACCCCATTTCAAAGGATATATCGTGCAGGCTAAGTCTAAGAAAGTACTGAAACGTGTTGTCTCTTTTGTGAAGAAACATGAGGGCGACGAAAACTTGACAGCCCTCGTCGATTCAGTGTTCAATGGTCAAGGTCAAGCCGTAAGAGTCAGCAAACTTTTGGTGGCTAAGGCAGGTGACAATACCACTATCGACCGTTTGGTGTTTGGTGGTCAGACACAACCCTTGGCTGCTTTCCCTTATGAAAAAGCAGTAGGTAAGAAATTGAAGCAGCCCGAGTCTTATCAAGATGTCATGCAGCAAGTCAGCATAGACTATCAGCAATATCTTGACGAGCAATGGGTAGAGCAGTTGCGTCAGCAATATCCTTTCCACATTGACCAAGAAGTACTGAAGACGGTAAATAATCATTGACCTGCCTTGTGGGTTTGCATGTAGAAAAGAGCCGCGCTATCCCGCTCCCTCTTGCAGTTCCCGCAACGGGCATAGAATATATTACGACATTCATAACTATATTATATATAAATGAGCCTCTCCATGATGCGCAAACTGAATATAGTCGTCCTTTTCATCGCGTTCACGCTAAGCCTTAGTGCCCAGTCACAGTTAGTAGACAAAGTGGTTTGGGTAGTGGGTGGAGAACCTATCTTGCTCAGCGATATTGAAGAATCGCGAATAAGTTCCGAGCTTCAAGGCATAGTGATGACCAATCCCTATTGTGAGATACCCGAACAAATCGCTGTACAGAAACTCTATCTTCACCAAGCCCTTCTTGACAGTGTAGAAGTTAGCGAGAGTCGTATTCGCCAAGAAGTAGATGCTATGTTAGAGCAATACCTTCAGGTCTATGGCACACGCGAAAACTTAGAGCTTCAGGCTCATAAGTCTTATGCTCAGTTGCGCGAAGACTTTATACAGCGCCGACGCGAGCAGACTATGGTACAAATCGTACAACAAAGTTTGGTGAAAGATATTCGCGTAACTCCTGCTGAAGTTCGTGAACGTTTCGGACAACTTCCCGCCGATAGTCTGCCGCAGATACCCGAGCAGTTAGAGTTGCAGATTATCACGCTTGAGCCTCAGCCCTCAGCCGAGGAAATAGCTCGTGTGCAGGATTTGTTGCGCGACATAGCCCACCGTGTGAACAATGGTGAGGCCGACTTTGCATCCTTAGCCCGTTTGCACTCCGAGGACGGCAGCTATCGCACGGGTGGAGAACTGGGCTTCAAGGGAAAAGGCGAATGGGTACCAGAGTTTGCGAATGCAGCTTTTGCCTTGACCGAGCCAGGTAAGGTGTCCAAGATAGTCAAGACCCAGTTCGGCTATCACATCATTCAGCTCATTGAGAAGCGAGGCGAAAAAGTCAATGTGCGCCACATACTGATTCGTCCCAAGATAGACGACAACGAATACAATCATTCTCTGGTGCGGTTAGACAGTCTGAGCGACAGTATACGTGCGGGCTATATGGATTTTGAAACCGCTATTCTACGCTATAGTGACGATGCGGACACGCGTTTGTCAGAGGGCTTGATGTTCAATCGCACAGAGATGGGTATCACCGCACGCTATGCACTATCCGATATGCCCAGTGAGTTAGCGCGTGCAGTAGATACGCTTCAGGTGGGCGACATTTCCCATTCGTTTATTTTTACCACACAGAAGCACCAGACCGTATGTGCTATTGTCAAAGTGAAGAAACGTATACCCGCGCACCGTGCTTCCATAGAGCAAGATTTTGAACTACTCTCCGAGATACTCCTCAACGAACGGCGCGAAGAGCGTTTAGAAGAGTGGGTGCAGGGCAAGATACGTACCACTTACGTACGTATAGATCCAGAATGGCAAGGCTGCACATATCATTTCAGCGGATGGGGTAGTTCGCCTAAATGACCCTTTGCGGGAGATTTTTAGTCAAACACCCATCTCCATCTCATCTTTCATGTAGTGCGCCATGCCACAGAGCTTCTTGCGTATAGCTATCGTCATAACCCTCCTATACTTAGGGGGGATTGAGTCATTTGCGCAAAGAGGAGGGCAGGATGAACGAGTGGAGCTAATCCACGCCGATCGCAACATGTACGACCGCGATATCGACCCCGACGCTCGTCGCTTGGCAGGGAAAGTGCATTTTCGTCAAGGCAACATGCAGCTGATGAGCGATAGTGCCGTGTTCTACCAGAGTACCAATTCCTTTCAGGCCTTTGGCCATGTCAAATTGTTGCAAGGCGACACCTTGTCGTTGACGGGAAATCACCTCTTCTACGATGGACAATCACAAATAGGGCGCATGACGGGGCGCGATGTGACACTGCGCCATCGCAGCCGTACACTCATCACCGATAGTTTGGTGTACTACCGATTAGAAGGTGTAGGGCGCTATTTTGATGGCGGCAAACTCATAGATGGCGAAAACACACTTACCAGCGACTTCGGTGAATACTTCACGGGTTCGCGCAAATCCTATTTCTCCGACAACGTACATCTGCGCAACACCCGTTTCAATCTCACGACCAACGACTTAGAGTACGACCTCTATACGCATTGGGCACACTTGATAGGACCCAGTAACATCATCAGTCGCGACAATAATATCTACACCGAGGATGCCTACTACAACACCGACACGCGCGAAGCACGTATGACGCAGGGTAGTAAACTCATCAAGCCGCAAGGCCGTGAGCTTACGGGCGATTCGCTGCACTACAGCAAACAAACGGGTTTGGTGCATATCTATGGCAACGTGACCTATACCGACCGTCCGCAGAAACGAACGCTTAAGAGTGACAACGCTGTCTACGATGAAAATACAGGCCGATTAGATGCCTTAGGCAACGTGAGGTATACCGACAATCTCAATCAGCGTACCCTTACGTGCGATAGAGGTGAATACTATGAGCACGAGAAATTGGTGAAAGGATATGGCCACGTGGTGTTTACCGAAGTCCCTACACAGCGCACCCTCACCTGTGAGCGTGGTGACTACAACGAACTCACGGGTGTGGCTCATGCCTACGACAATCTACACTTTCAGGACCATGCTGCGCTGCAAGACATGACGGCTCAGAGAGGCACTTATAATGACAAGACAGGCTGGCTCTTAGCCGTGGGCGATGTAGACATGCAAGATTTTTCGCGTAAAGCACGTCTGCGTGGCGACAGCGTGGCCTATAATCAGATTACAGGAGAGGGTATGGCCACAGGTCATGCACTGGTCGAAGACTATTCTAAACCCCAAGTTCTTTCAGCCCATGCCGATACGCTACGTATCTTTGCATACGATTTAGAAACCGACAGCGCATATCGTGTGGTCAAAGGCATACGCCACGTCAGAGCCTATCGCGAAGACGTACAGGCCGTGTGCGACACATTGATTTTCAACCAGCGTCAGCATACCCTGCAACTCCTGCGCGACCCTATCGTGTGGAGCGCGCAGCGCCAAGTGTTGGGCGAAGAGATTATGGTCTATACCAACGACAGCACCGTTGATAGTATCTATGTCAATCGGCAAGCGTTGGTAGCAGAGCTTGTTGATACGCTACATTTCAATCAGCTCTCAGCCCACGAGATGAGAGCCTATTTTCAAGAAGGCGAAATGGTGCGCGCTGAAGCTCATGGCAATGTGCGTGCCGTGATGTTCCCCTTGGAGAAAGATAGCCTCTTGCTCTATCATAATTATACAGAGACCACCGAGATGGTCATGACGCTCAAGGAGCGCAAGATTAGTCGTATATGGACACCCGCCGCCGAGAGCTATTTCTATGCAGTAGGCATGGCTCCACGCTTGCATACCCAGCTCGAGAACTTCACGTGGTTCGACTATATTCGCCCTCTCTCAGCTGACGACCTTTTAGAGTGGCGACCTAAGAAGAGCGGTACAGAGCTACGTACCACTATACGCCGCGCAGCACCACTCCAGACACTGCCACAATAGCGTCTGCTTTGGCATCTCTTTTGCAGAGTAATTTATGGGGAAAGCCCTTTTCTATCATCATCACTTCATTCCGTAGCCCATCCCAATTTCGTAAGAATCTATGCCCGATATCATCCGTTTATTGCCCGACACCGTCGCCAACCAGATAGCTGCAGGAGAAGTCATTCAGCGACCTTCTTCCGTCGTCAAAGAGTTGGTAGAAAACGCTGTGGACGCTGGGGCTAAACAGGTGAAGATTGTCATCGAAGAAGCAGGGAAGACCTTGATTCAGGTCATAGACGATGGATGTGGCATGTCGGTGACTGATGCGCGTTTGGCCTTTGAGCGGCATGCCACCAGCAAGATACGCGAAGCGCACGACCTTTTTGCACTTCAGACGATGGGTTTTCGTGGCGAAGCCTTGCCGAGTATCGCCGCCGTAGCACAAGTGGAGCTGCGCACGCGCACGGCCAATGACGAACTGGGTACGTGCCTGCTCATCGAAGGCGGCAAGGTGCGCCAGTCGCAAACCATAAATACACCGCGCGGAGCCAACTTTTCCGTCCGAAACCTATTTTTCAATATTCCTGCACGACGCAAGTTTCTCAAGAGCAACCTCACCGAGATGGGGAATATACTCACCGAGTTTGAGCGATTGGCATTGGCGCACCCAGGGGTTGCCTTTCAGCTCCATCGCGATGGCACATTGCTCTACGACCTCCCCATCACGTCGTTCAAACAGCGAATAACCAATCTTTTTGGCAAACGTTTAGAGAAACAACTTGTCCCCGTTGAGGTGGAGACCGATGTGGTCAAAATTACAGGTTTTGTGGGTACAAGCGACAGCGCGCGTCGCAAGCGGGCGCAGCAGTTCTTCTTTGCCAACAACCGCTACATGCGCCACCCCTACTTGGCGCGAGCTGTGCAGACGGCTTACGAACGATTGATTCCAGAAGGAGAGCAGATACCATTCTTCTTGAGGCTTGATGTGGATCCAGCCACTGTGGATGTGAATATTCATCCCACCAAGACAGAGATAAAATTCCAAGACGAGCAAACCCTCTGGCAGATACTCTTGGCGGCCGTGCGCGAAGCCCTTGGGAAACATGGTGGTATGCCGATGATAGACTTTGACCAAGAGAATATGCCCGACATACCGCTCTTCGTTCCTGTGACAGAGGACTACGCTGTGCCAGCTTCTCCCTATATCGACACCAATCCACAATACAATCCTTTCGACACCATATCCTCCGAAACCGCAACGCAAAGTCCATCGTCTGTGTCGGTGCTGAGTACATCCATACCCGATGCATTCCATTTAGACACCCATCCGTCCAAAATAGTCTCGCAAGACACCGAGCAGCCTCTGCTCGCTATACCCAAGCAGGAAGCGGCAGTAGATTATCTGCAATACCACGGACGATTTATTATATGTTCGGTGCGTAGCGGACTGATGCTCATCGACCAGCATCGCGCACACATACGCATCCTCTACGACCGCTATTTGCGTTCGCTGAGCGACCAACCCATCGACTCCCAAGGCCTGCTCTTCCCACAGTCGCTTGTGCTATCGCCTGCGGAAACGACGATATTTAGCACCTTGTATAATGCCCTGCAAGCATTAGGCTTTGACATACGTGAGACCGAAAGTGGACTTTTCTCTATCTATGGCGTACCTGCAGGAACGGAGGGACTTGAACCCGAGCATCTCGTGCGAGGTATTGTCGAAGAAGCCCAGAGTGGTAACGATACAGCCCCCGAGGCTATTCGCCATCGCTTGGCTTTGGCATTAGCACGCAGGGCTGCAATCCCTGTAGGTCAGGAACTTACGGCAGCCGAGATGTCGTCGATTTGCGCCCAACTCTTTGCGGGGACATCGCCCAATTTCACGCCAGATGGCCTGCCCATCCTCTTAATAATTAACGAGGATAAAGTCAATAAATTTTTTGATTGAAATGGGCGATTTGCTCATTCTGGTTTGCAAAATCGAGCATAATTAGGTCGGCGTGTGCATTTCCCTTCTCTCAAAATCTAAGTCCGAGCTGTTTCATCCCACACCCAACCTCGTTTAAATTACATCCCGATGTAGAATTTCCTACATCGGGATGTAATTTAAACGAGGTTGGGTGTAGAAAAACCCCATGAAGAGCGGTCAAAAAACCAAATATAATGGTACGAAAAAGGGCATAAGTGGCTACAATTGTCCACTTTCCACCAGCCGAACGACGCGTTCCAACATCCTGTCGTCGCCTTCGGGGTCATAGCGTTTTTTCAAGTTTTGCCCAAATAGTCGTGCTACGCTCTGATAAACCCCAGCCTTGAACGAGCCGATAAAGGCTTTGACGATGTCGTATCCCGTTTGGTTGCACTCACGGTCGATGAGTTTGATGAGTAATTGCCCCTCCTTACGACTCATCTTGCGTATGGTACGCCCGTATTGCTCGGTCAGTTCACGGCGCACACGATTGATGTGTGCCTTACGCTCACCCTCGGGCATGTTTTCCAGCACGATGTAGGTTTCCAGCACGATGTAGCGCACCTGAACCGCATAGGGCAAAACTTTCTTCACGCGCTTCACCAATAGGCCATATTCGCGTTGCTCTCTCTCAGAGCGAAAGACCATCGGCGGATATTTCTGTACCGTAGGAATCGTGATGCTCAGGTATCGCCCCGAGGCATCGCTGACCGTGTCAATACGCAGCTCGGGAGCTACGGCTACGGCAGGCAGGCCACTCTCATCGCTATCATCGGTCTCGTCGTCCGTCTGACAATAAACCGTCGTAGGGAGTAGCATAAGAAGAAATAATATGTAAAATATCCGTTTCGTCATGATGTGAGCCAAAATTACAATTTCCAAGATATAAATCCCATTTCTGCAAGAAAAAAAATAGTGGGGGGTATGTCGTTTTCTTAGCGCGCACAAAGATATGCGCTCTCAATCATCTAAAACCAATTTATAGCACATGCCTTATATTTTTTGCTTAAATTTGCAGCCATTGCTTGAGATAAAGATATTTCCATGGCCAAATCACGGCAACATACTATAAAACCCGATATTTCTGCGCTGATAGACCACGCAGCCGATGCGTGCATACAGATCAAAGGCGCACGAGTGAACAATCTCCAAAACATTGACCTAACCATTCCTCGCGACAAGCTGATCGTCATCACGGGACTCTCGGGAAGCGGTAAGTCCTCACTCGCTTTTGATACGCTCTATGCTGAGGGACAGCGCAGGTATGTGGAGAGCCTCTCAGCCTATGCGCGTCAGTTTCTGGGCAGAATGAAAAAGCCCGACTGCGACTACATCAAAGGCATACCGCCTGCCATCGCTATAGAGCAGAAAGTAATCAATCGCAATTCGCGTTCCACGGTAGGCACTTCGACAGAGATATACGACTACCTGCGTATGCTCTATGCACGTATAGGTAAGACGTATTCCCCCATCAGTGGTGTAGAAGTGAAGCGCCACACGGTGAGCGATGTTGTGGCCTGTGTGGAGACTTATGCCGCAGGTACACGCTTCACGGTGCTTGCCCCCTTGCGTGTGCGTCAAGAGCGTACGCTGCGCGAACAGTTAGAGACCTATCTTCAGCAGGGTGTGACGCGCTTAGACATAGATGGAGACATCGTGCATATCGAAGATGTGTTGCAAGAAAGTTTTGAGCGCACAGGCCATCCAGCAGCTTGGCAAGAGAGCGGTGAAGCATCCTATCCCTATAGCAATGTGTTCCTACTCATCGATAGGCTCAGCAGCGAGGACAATCGCGAGATGCGTGCCCGTTTGGCCGATAGTTGCCAGACCGCTTTCTACGAAGGTGATGGGCGGATGATGCTACGCATTTATCCTGCACGCACACTCCACTATTTCAGTGGTACATTCGAGGCAGACGGTATCACGTTTGAAGAACCTACCGACCAACTCTTTTCGTTCAACTCCCCTATAGGAGCTTGTCCAGAATGCGAAGGATTTGGCAAGATAATAGGCATAGACGAACAATTGGTAATACCCGATAGCACCCTGAGCGTTTACGAAGGTGGTGTGGTGTGCTGGCGAGGAGAGAAGATGAGTGAATGGAAACGTGAGTTTTGCCGCCGAGCAGCGCACAACGGATTTCCTATCTTCAAGCCCTACAACGAGCTGTCGCGTGCCGAGAAAGATATCCTGTGGCACGGTGATGCCCATGAGCAGCAATTGCCGCGTGAGGAGCAGGTGAGCATAGACGCTTTCTTCGACTATGTGCGCACACAGCAGTACAAGATACAATATCGTGTGATGTTGGCACGCTATCGCGGCAAGACGCTATGCCCGCATTGCCATGGCACGCGCCTCAAGCCCCATGCTCTCTATGTCAAGATAGCAGGCCGTCATATTGGCGAACTGGTAGAGATGCCCGTCTCCAAACTCTTGGCATGGTTTGAGGAACTCCAATTAGACGCACACGAGACACAGGTAGGCGGACGACTATTGACCGAAATACGTAGCCGACTGAAGTTTCTGTGCGACGTAGGTTTGGGCTATCTCACCCTGTCGCGCAGCTCTTCTACCCTCAGCGGTGGTGAGAGCCAACGCATCAATTTGGCCACCTCCTTGGGAAGCTCGCTCGTAGGTTCGCTCTATATCCTCGACGAACCAAGCATAGGACTGCATAGTCGAGACACCTATCGCCTCATCACTGTGCTGCAAGCCCTTCGCGATGCAGGCAATACGGTCATCATCGTAGAACACGATGAAGATATCATGCGAAGCGCGGACTATGTTATAGATATCGGCCCTGAAGCTGGTACGGGAGGCGGTAGAGTGGTGTTGCAAGGCTCAACGCAAGAGATTGCACAGATGTCTGCCCAACAGATAGCAGATAGCCAGAGCTACACAGCCAAGTATCTGAGTGGACAGATGAAGATTGAGGTGCCTCTCTCGCGCCGACCTTGGAATAGGTACATCGCTGTGAGGGGGGCGGCAGAAAATAATCTGCGCTCCATCGATGTGAAGTTTCCGCTCAACGTCCTGACCGTTGTGACAGGTGTCAGCGGTTCGGGCAAAAGCACACTGGTCAAGAAAGTACTCTACAACGCACTCTTGCGCCACTTAGACATCAGTGGCGGCGAGCGGCCTGGGCAGCATTCGCGTCTCGAAGGAGACTTGGATGCCATCAAGCACGTGGAGTTTGTAGACCAAAATCCTATAGGGAAGTCCACACGCTCGAACCCCGTGACCTACGTCAAAGCCTACGATGAAATCCGAGCGCTCATGGCCGCACAGCCTTTGGCTCAGCAACAAGGCTTCACACCCGCCTATTTCTCGTTCAACACAGATGGTGGACGCTGCGAAGAGTGTAAGGGCGACGGAATGGTTAAGGTAGAGATGCAGTTCATGGCAGACATGCAGTTGACCTGTGAGGCCTGTGGTGGACGACGTTTCAAGCGCGACATTCTGGAGGTGAAGTATCAAGGCAAGAATATATACGACATCCTCTGTATGACCGTAGACGAAGCCCTTGCTTTCTTCCATGAGCATGGGCAGAAAAAGATTTGTCGCTTGCTTCAACCCCTGCAAGACGTAGGCTTGGGCTATGTGCAGTTAGGCCAATCGTCGTCGACACTCAGTGGAGGAGAGAACCAGCGCGTGAAATTGGCTTATTATATAGGTAGCGAGTCGATAGGCTCCACACTATTCATCTTCGACGAGCCCACTACGGGGCTGCACTTTCATGATACAGGCCGACTGCTTCAGTCGTTTGAAGCCCTTATATCGCGAGGACATACTATCATCATCATTGAACACAATGCCGAAATCATCAAGTGTGCAGACTGGTGTATAGACCTCGGACCCGAAGGAGGAGAGGGCGGGGGACATATCGTTGCCGAAGGAACGCCAGAGCAAATCGTGCAACAAGGCAAAGGATTTACGGCGCGTTTCTTAGCTTCCAAACTCACGTAGCATGTAGCACTGCTTGTTAGCGCTTGCAGCAAATTAGGCTGAAGATGATAGATAAAGCACACGCTACCTTTTCCCGACTATACCAATAAATCATATATTTAACACAAAAACAAAAGGATTATGAAAAACAAAATCAGGCTATGGAGTGCAATGCTGTGCACACTGCTCCTTGCAGCTTGTGGCTCCGATTTGGACTATGCCCAATTTATTCCCAAAGAAGCAGCCGTCGTGTCGCGAATAGATGTGGCACAGTTGACTGAAAAGGGCAATTTTGCTGATAATGAAAAGTTGAGTACGATACTCAAGAAGGCTGTGCAAGAAAGCCGCTTGACCTCAAAGGGTAAAGTGGTGGCCGAAAAGATTATCTCTGACCCTCAAGTCACAGGCATCGATTTCCGCAAGCCAATTTATGCCTACTATTTCGAGAATGAACAAGGTGGGCATGGAGGCATCATCGCTGCAGTGCTCAACTTCGACGACCTGCAGAGTTTCGTCAACTATATTTCTCGTGAGGAAGGACTCAAAGCCTTCAAAGCATATAAAGACGTACGCTACCAAGTATGGGGCAATACAATTATAGCCTTCAACGACAGATGGCTTATCTTCAAAGACCTGCAGAATGTTGAACCCGAAGAAGCTATAGACCTCCTGTTGGCGCGCGAGGATCTCGCTCCCGAACAGACAATAAACAGCGTGGAGTCCTATAAACGTATGGCCGATAGAGATGGCATCTGGAGCGTTGTCTTGCGCGGAGACATGTTGGCCAAACTCCTTTCAGAGACCAATAATCGATATGCTATAGCCTCCGAATATCAAAATTTGGCAAACTTTGACTTCATCTTCGACTTCCAAGCAGACGATGGCAAGATGAGTATAGATATGGAGACCTATGGCAATACGGAAGAGGGACAGCGTAAGCTCAAAGAAGCATCGAAACTCATCGGTGAGATACAAGGCGAATATGCAGACTATATCGATGCAGAAGCGCTCTTCTCCGTCGTGTCTAATGTGAAAGGAAAAGAAATTATAAATCTCTTGAGTAAGAATGGTTTCTCGGCAGCAGAACTCAGAGAATATGCTCCCTATGTAGAGCCCATAAGCGGTGATGTGGCTATTACGATGAATGCGCTGAAACCCAATCTGAAAGGATTGGACTATCGCCTGTTTGCGCACATCAACAATCCTCAGCCCTATAACAGTCTGAGAAGTACGTTGGCCAATGTACCTACGTTCAATGAGTATGCGACGAATGAGTATTCATTCTCTTTAGGCTCTATAATTCCTACATCTGACCTAATAACAGAGATGGGGCTTGCAGACGAAACGGCAGCACCTAACAACGGGAACTTGATGGCATACTTTGGCGTACACAACAGCAATAGCCTCTTCACTTGTTTCTCAATCAGTAGCAATGCTTTCGACAAAGTGACGAAACCCATTGACAAAGACTATCTACACGGACGCATAGCCTACGTACGCTTCAATAGTACCAACGCACTGGATGTGGCAAAGTTGATGGCTAAGAACACAGGCGAGGAAAACGACTATGAAACCAAGATAGGACTCCATGTCTTAGGCCTGATAGACTATTTGGATTTCTATGCAACGACAGACTATAAAGCCAAACTGAATGTGGTGATGCGCGACAAAGACAAGAATGCATTAGCTTCGTTTGTCGAAGAATTTACTACGCTTATCAATATCTTTAGCTAAATAGCGAGAGGGTCGTTGAGCGCATGGTATAGAACTTTGAAGTGTACCTTTTAGAAAGTCGTTTGGCGTATATCTTCCATTGTTCTGTCTATGCTGTACATCCGATAGCTTTCCCACAGACTCGTAAAGACTATGTCGCTTCTTTGGAAACTGATTCGCTTACAAATTAGCCCTTGGCAGTTGGCTGGGTTCTCACTGGCCAATCTGCTGGGGCTGATTGTAGTGTTGCTTGGTATACAGTTCTATAGCGACACAGCGGAGATGTTTACCGCTGGAGACAGTTTTATGAAGCAGGAGTATGTCGTGCTTTCAAAAGAAGTAGGATTTAGTCCACTCTCAGCTAAGAATACGATAGGTTTCACTGAAGAGGAGATGCGCGACATCTCTTCTCAGCCTTTTGTTTCTTCGCTTGCTCCTTTTGTTAGTGCCGATTTCAGCGTAGTAGCAAGCATTTCCAGTCACTCGGCAGGTGTAGGATTTCAGACAGAAATGTTTCTCGAAGCCTTGCTTGACGAATACATTGACGTAGATGTACCATCTTGGAGAACGAACGAGACGTTGCAAGGCACAGCATCTTCAGATACCACAGCAGAGACATCGATAGAGATGGATGGTCAAGCTCCGCAAGTGATTCCTATTATTATTCCTCGTAATTACCTCAATCTCTATAATTTTGGTTTTGCTGCGGGAAGAGGGTTGCCTACGCTCTCCGAGAGTGTGATAGGCATGGTTCCTATCACACTTTATCTGTCAAGCAGCAAAGGCCATTTAGTGGTTGAGGGGCGCGTGATGGGCTTTTCTAATCGGTTGAATACCATACTTGTGCCTATGGATTTCATGCAATGGGCGAACGATAGCCTTGGTCAACATGCTGAAACCAAACCTACACGTCTCTGTCTAAATGTAAAGAATCCTGCTGACCCGCTTATCGGAGAATATATCGCCGAGAAAGGCTATCGTACCGAGGGTACAAATGCAGATGCGGGCAGAATAGCCTATTTCCTACGATTGATATGTTTCATTGTTGTTGGGATAGGGTGTAGCATTTGTGTACTGGCTTTCTTTGTTATGCTGTTGAGTATCTACTTGTTGCTACAGAAGAATATGGAGAAGGTACAGACGTTGCGCCTTTTGGGCTATTCCATCCCGACCATCTGTATGCCCTATTTCGCGCTTATAATAGGCGTTTATGCCTTTTCGCTCTTCGTCGCTCTGTTCGCGCTTTCAGCCTTGCGTGAACAATACATCATCCACCTCGTGTCCCTAAACCCACATTTCAACCTCCAAATAGCAGCCTCTACTTATTGTCTTGCCACTGGACTTACCCTACTTCTTATTGCAGTTAGTGCAAGTGCTGTTTGGATAAAAGTGAAGCGAGGGAATGCCATGCAAACCAAAAAGTAGCCACTTGTCCACGCGATGGAGTTTGCAAGGACATTGCCTCCTCAAAGCATACGTGCATAGAATTCTCGTTCACTGGCATTCTGTAAACGATGTATTTTGGTGTGGGATTTAGTGCTGTTGTTCTTTTCCTGATATTCTTTGCCGAATAAAATTCTTAGTTTTTTGATTTTCTTGTGAGAAACATCGTTGCCACGTACTTTTGCACTCGAAAAACATCAAAAACAAATAAAACCGAAAATTATGGCAAAGATTTATCGCAATCTCACAGAGCTAATCGGACACACGCCCCTCTTAGAGCTCAGTCATTTAGAAGAAGTAGACAAACTTCAAGCTCGCGTCATTGTCAAGTTGGAACGCTCCAATCCGGGTGGTTCTGTAAAGGATCGTATAGCACTTGCTATGATTGAGGATGCCGAGAAAAGCGGGTTGTTACAACCAGGTGCTACCATCATAGAGCCAACGAGTGGCAACACGGGCATTGGCATAGCGTGGGTGGCTGCTGTTCGTGGCTATAAGACCATTCTCACCATGCCCGAGACGATGAGCATCGAACGCCAAAACTTGCTTCGTGCACTCGGTGCTACTATCGTACTCACACCTGGCACAGCAGGCATGAAGGGTGCTATAGCTAAAGCGGAGGAGCTCAAAGCCTCAACGCCTGGTAGTGTCATCTTAGGACAATTTGACAATCCAGCAAATCCTGCCGTACACCGTGCCACTACAGCAGAAGAGATATGGGAAGATACAGATGGCGATATAGACATCTTTGTTTCGGGCGTCGGTACTGGCGGCACAGTGAGTGGCGTAGCAGAAGCCTTGAAAACGCGCAAACCTTTGAAAATATATGCGGTAGAACCAGCTTCTTCACCTGTACTCAGCGGTGGACAGTCAGGACCTCACAAGATTCAAGGCATAGGCCCAGGTTTCGTTCCTGCCAACTTCCATGGCGATAGTGTAGACGAGGTGATAAAGATTGCCGACAACGATGCCATAGCTGCTTCGCGTCGATTAGCGCGCACCGAAGGTTTGCTGGTAGGTATCAGTAGTGGTGCAGCTGCAGCTGCAGCCTTAGAGTTGGCCGCCAAACCTGAGAATGCAGGAAAGACCATCGTGGCACTTCTTCCTGACACAGGTGAGCGCTATCTCAGCACGGTGCTGTATGCTTTTGAGGAATATCCCTTACCATAAGGTTTCTTTCTATAAATAATAGGTTAGTATTTCTTAGTCTTTAGGTTTTTAGGGTCATCTTGCCGCGAGTACATATACTCAAGGCAGAGCCTATAAACCTAAAGACTATTTGCATACTTTGGCTATCGCCGAAGTTACTGCATCTCGGGAGAACGCGCTCAAAAGCAAGCTTTTGGCTTGTTCTCCTCTCGATTTATCGTACTTTGGCTATCGCCGAAGTTACTTCATCTCGGCCAAGCCATTACAAAAACAAGTTTTTGCATAGCTTGGCTCTCGATTTATCGTAACTTTGCCACAAATAATCACTTATTCAATATTTTGTAAATGATGGCTTCGCGATTACTGTGGATAGACGATGAAATAGATATGTTGCGCCCTCATATCCTTTTTCTCGAAAAGAAAGGATACGAGGTATCTACGTGCAATAATGGTTCGGACGCTTTGAGACGTTGTGCCAGTGAGCCTTTCGACTTGATTTTGTTAGACGAGAACATGCCTGGCCTTAGTGGGCTGGAAACGCTACAAGGCATCAAAGAGCTTCAGCCAGACGTACCTGTAGTTATGGTGACAAAGAACGAGGAAGAAGACCTCATGGATCAAGCTATTGGTGCGCAGATTGCAGATTATCTCATCAAGCCAGTTAATCCTAATCAGATACTGCTGGCCTTGAAGAAGAATATCCACAGCAGGGAGATTGTGAGTGAAGTTACGCAGTCGGGATATAGTAGAGCCTTCAGAGAACTACAAGAGCAGATTGATAGAAATCCAGACTTTGAAGGATGGAAAGAACTCTACAAGCGGTTGGTGCGATGGGAAATACAGCTCAGTGAGACTGCTACACCGATGACAGAAATGCTTGTCTCGCAGAAAGAGGAAGCCAACCGTGCTTTTTTCAGATTTGTAAAGGCAAACTATGCTTCGTGGATAGCCCATCCCGATGAGCGGCCAATTATGAGTCCCGACGTGATGAAGCGCAAAGTGTTTCCTCTGTTGAGCGAGGGGCGCAAGGTCTTTCTGCTTGTATTAGACAATTTTCGCTACGATCAGTGGCGCGTGTTAGCCTCCGAACTTTCAGACGACTTTGATTTTGACGAAGATTTATACTTAGGCATTCTACCCACAGCCACAGGCTATGCCCGCAATGCTATCTTTGCGGGGCTCATGCCTGATGCCATTAAGAAGATGTATCCATCCCTGTGGGTAGAAGAGACCGAGCAGGAGGGTAAGAATCTTCACGAGGAAGAACTCCTCAGATGCCAAATGGAGCGTTTTCGTCGCAAAGAGAAGTTCACCTACAATAAACTCAATGATAGTGCCTTTACGGAACGCATCGTAGGAAATATGAATGCGCTTCGAAATGTACCGTTGAATGTGCTTGTTGTGAACTTTATTGATATCCTTTCTCACGCCCGCACAGATTCTCGAATGGTGCGAGAACTGATGGCCGACGAGGCTGCATATCGCAGTATCACATTGTCGTGGTTTCGACATACTGCGGTGAAAGAACTCTTTGCAGCCCTTGCTGCGGGCGATGCGGATATCATCATCACCACCGACCACGGAAGCATATATGTTGACACACCCATAAAAGTGATTGGGGATAGAGAAGTCAACACAAACCTGCGCTACAAATTGGGTAAAAACCTCAGCTATCCCTCACGTGATGTGTTTGAGATGAAAAATCCCAGTCAGTTTGGATTGCCAACACCCAATCTGTCTACCACATATATATATGCCGCAGGGCGGAATTTCTTTGCTTATCCTAACAACTACAACCACTATGTGCAGTATTACCAAGGCACATTCCAACATGGTGGTATATCCCTCGAAGAAATGATGATTCCCTTGGTACACTTGCGGCCTAAACATAGTCGATAAGCCTCAAAAGAAAATCGGTGGTTATGCATAGAGATACATAATCACCGATTTCTTTTTTGGGTTTCAACTTGCAGAGGAGATAGTCCTATATGTTGTGATAAATGAAGAGGCCATAGTGTGCGGCACTATATCCACTTTTGAATTTATAGGCCTTAACCTCTATACGATATTCTCCAGAGTAGGGCGGTGTAAATGTCTTGAGCGGGGTGTTGTCGTCTTCATTGTCGCGAACCAATACCACCCAGTCATTTCCGCTACGTTTGTATACGGTCAAGTCAAGATCCTGAACACGCCCGTCGGAAAAAGCCATAACTGTGTAAGTGTAGGAGTCAACCAAACGTCGAGTAATAACTTTCGTGTTAGATATGATATCGTACTCGATGTGCACAATCTCACTGTTGGTCTGATCTTCAATGTAGTTTATCAACTGTTGTCCTACGCTGTAGATGTCCTTCATGGAGGTATCTTGAGCAGAAACAGAGAGCGGCATAGCAGCCGTGCAGAGAACTAATGCCAATACGGCACACTTCATGTAGTGAAATGTCTTGTACATGGTTGTTGAAAAATAAAAAAGAGGGTTAATAATGTGAGTTCCAAGTGCAAATATAAGAAAAAAGAACACACATTATCTGTGTGACTACTAATTTTGCAGGTAGTAAGCATAAGGTGAAACAACAATCATGGTAATAACAAGTCTACAGAATACAACTGTCAAGGCTGTGGTGCAGTTGAGCAACAAAGCGTCTGCACGCAAAGCGTCTGGAAAATTTGTGGTTGAGGGGATGCGCGAAGTTCAGCAATGTATAGGGGCGGGCTATAAGGTAGAGACGCTATTTCTCTGTCGCGACATGTTGTCTGTGCCACTTCCCTCTGATATCCTCAGCCAAACGCAGGTCGTAGAAGTTTCTGCCGCAGTGTATCGCAAGATGGCCTACCGTGAAAGCACCGAGGGCGTGATTGCGGTGGTTGAGAACAAAGAAATTCATCTTGAGGACTTAGCCCATGAAGACAATCCGCTTTATGTGGTTCTCGAGAGTGTAGAGAAGCCAGGCAACTTAGGTGCTATACTTCGCAGTGCCGACGCTGCGCATGTGTCAGCAGTCATTGTTTGTGATGCTCACCACGATTTTGGTAATCCCAATCTGATTCGCAGTTCGTTGGGAGCACGTTTCACTGTACCGCTTGTAGGGTGTACCAGCGAGGAGTGTATTCAGTTCTTGAAAAATAGAGGGGTACAAATACTCACCGCACAGCTTCAAGACTCTCATCTGTACTACACCACAGATATGGTGAAGCCTACAGCCATCGTTATGGGTACAGAGAGTACGGGACTAACAGACGTTTGGCGCGCTGCGGCTGATGCTCACATACGTATACCCATGTTGGGAAATCTCGACTCACTCAATGTGAGTGTGAGTACGGCCATTCTTCTATTTGAAGCCGTTAGGCAGCGTCATCTCTCGGGCGATATACGCTTCAAATAGCTCCGAAGTATTTTGTAAACAATCGGCGTGCAGTGTGGATAGGTACGCCTTGTGGTTTTACGGGTAGTGCCAATGTAGCGTCCGAAGCCCAAGCCTCTTCCATCTTATACCAATCGCTTGCCGTGGGCAAGGGATTACCTGCTTGCAATTCTTGGAAGTATTGTTTCCAGCGGGGCAAATAGTAGGTTTCTATCAGTCCGCCCCATTCGCGGTTAGAATAGTCGCGCAGTCCTCCTCCATTGGCCGCACGCTCTGGTCCCCATGTGGTGATGAGCAAACGGGCATTGTGGTCGAAGAGTTCGTAGACTTGTCTGTTTCCAGGGGCTATTTCCTCGGCTGCATCGTGTGCCTGCTTCAGCCAGCTTCCAGCCATAAAGGCAGGATGGGTGGAGAGCAATAGGTCAAGGTCTGCAATCACTTCTAAATAGTTCTTTATAGCCGATTGGAGGGCACTCTTTGAGCCTGTCTCTGTGGCTTCTTGTACCAAGCGTAAACGCTCTGCAGCCTCGTCGGTCAAGCATTGTCTGACGACATCTACCACATCGTATTGATAGCCACGGCTATTGCCTAATATATTGCGTTGAGAAAGCAAATAGGCAGCCGCTCTACGCACAAAACCTGTGTTCCAATAAATATCGCTACGACTCCATGTGGAAACACTCTTCACCGTCAATGCTGGACGGGCACAAATGATGGGCTCGCTACATCCTTGTCGGTTGTCTGGACAGGCATATACCGAGCGCATCAGCAATTTCCACGCGCTGTCGCATAGTGCCGTGTGTTCGCCATATCGGGCGGTGGTGTAGTCGGCTAACCACGACGCGATTTTTTCTGGCGTATGGATTTCTTCCCAAGCCATATCAAAAAGTGCATCGTAGCAAACAGGATTGGTCTCGGCTCCCTCGGGCGCAGCACCGATACCTACACACGAGCTCCGCTGTAGGGCATCGTGAGCACCCGCAAACGTACCCTCTAACCTTCCATGCATACCTATGCGTCCACCAAAATTGTGAAGCATACAATATATAAAGTCATGTCCACCAAACCCGCTTGCGTAGCGAGGTTCACCGTCTGCAAACAAGTCGAGGATGACAAGCCCGCCTTGCGGTATGGCTTCTAAGCATTCGCGGCGAGGGTTCTCGCCCCAAGCTTGTAGCACCCATCGACTTTCGGGTACGGCTCGTTGCATCGCATCGTACGTGCCGCGAAAAGCTGCATGCAGATCCACGCCCGCCGTGTTGCCGCCCTCGTGGAACAAATCCATGCTGTAGAAGGTGGAAGTGCCCATCAGTCGTTCCAGTTCCTCATAGTAGATTTGTGCCACTTCTGTGAAGAGACTGTCGGTGGGTAGCAAGAAGCCTGGCCTCCTAAATCCACACCATCCGCCCGCATCGCGGTCGCGCCCCTTGCGACTCAAATAGTCGGAGGGTATCATGCCCGCATATCCAGGCAGCACGGGTTCCATACCGAGTTCCCTCTCGCGGGCTAAGATCTGCTGTCCCACTCGGGCGCGCTCCTCATACCATTCTTCGGGATTGGGGCCGCCCCATCCTTCGAGGTTGCCCATCAAGAACCAAGCCTGAAAAGCCGGACCCGCAATGAATTTTGCCGTTTCGTCGCTGGTGTAGCCCAATCGTTTCAGCACGTTTCGCCAAACGGTCTCCGTGCCGACAAGTTGCAGGGGCATGTTGATGCCGTGCAAGGCCATCCAGTCTATTTCCTCCTGCCATCGTGGCCAAGTCCAGAACGAAGTGGTGTACGAGAAGGTACAATAGTTGAGGTAGTAGCGTAGTGGTGCGAGGCACGGATAAGGCGTGTCGCAGCAGGGCAAAGGCAGTTCGATGGTGCGCAAGTCGGGATGCAGGTTGTCCCAAGCCACTTGTACGTGAGCATGTGTACGCAGATAGTGTCCGATGCCCGCTGTGCATGCGCTTATGGTTGAGCCGCCTATGTATGGCTTGCCTTCGCGCTGACCTATGACGAATGTTTCGCGTCCGCTGTCGGCCAGGGCGGCATCGACTTCGGTTTCAAACCTGAGGTGTGTGCCTTTGCCGCCTATCCTGTCGAGAAGGTCCGAGACAGCTTGGGGGTTGTGTGTGGCAAAGCCTGCCAATATATGAGCGAGGAATACCATAGTCAGTACGAAGCGTTTCATGTGTGGAATGCGTATTTATAGTATGTGATATATTCGAGTGTGCGTTGACGTGCGACGCTTTTGTGCGCTATTGTCCGCCTAATCGGTCGAAGAAAGTCAGGACGTGCTTCCATTCTCTAAAGTCAGCACTGCCGTAGGCAATGTGTGTGCCAATGAAGTCGGGCTGAGCCTTTGCCGAGATGAAGTAGTCGCCCATGAGTTGGTCGGGACGCGGAGTAATGATTAGACGATTGTAGGCCGCGACGCCTAAGTACTTCTCCACCCATGCCCGACAACGTGCTGCGTGACTGCTGTCGTACCAGTCGGTCTCTGCCACCACATACACATCGTATATGCTGGACAAATGCGCAAAAGCGTGAGCCGCCGAGCCCAATGGCGTACCATCATCCTTCATGAGCGTATCTTCGAGCGCGACAAACATGACGGGACGTGTGCGCCCCAGTACCTTGTCGATAGCCCAGCCCAGTACGGGAGCTAAGACGTGGATGCGCGTATGGTCGTCAAGTCGATGTCCACCTTCGTAGACGATGGCTCGCGAATAGTGTTGTCGAAATAGTGACAGCGTGGAAGTCACCTCGTCATGGCGACCGAAGAGTCCCCATACTTTGGCATCCTCACCCTCGTCCGATGCGTGGCTAAAAGCCTCTGCGCTTACTTCCCGAAACGCATCGATGAGCGCCTTATTGATGAGAAAGTACGATGCACCATCGCGCCGAGGATTGAAGAAGTCCTGCCGCCCCATGCCGTAGTGCGCGCGAATAGAATCTGCTATTTCAAAAGCAGGATTGATTAAAATCCTATGAATGCCGCTAAACCTTTCAGCAAACATGCCACCCATGCTGGTGCCGATGATTAAGTTTGGCTGTTCTGCGGCCACCAGTCCCTGAAGGAAATCCACGGCTTCGTGAGGGTCTACAGGCACATCGGGCGAAAGCACTGTGGCATCGCGATATTGCTCTGCCAACCATTTGGCAGTGGTCGTCGTACCCGACGAAGCAAAACCGTGTATGTTCAGGATTTTAAGCATCTTTATACACCAACGTAGCGGCTGTGTACTCATCGCCGTAGCCCATTGTTTGCTTTGCTCCCTCTGTGCCGCTTGCTACGCGTGGCTCTACGCGTGCAAAAACAAGCCGTTGCAGCCGTTGCGAGCAGGGAGGATGGGCTTCGGATGTAGCGCTTTAGGGATGATTACAGCCGCGAAGTTACTGATAAATGAAGAGATAGTTGTACTTTTGCCCTCATGAAAATCGCTTTTGATGCTAAACACGCCTTTCAGAATCGTACAGGATTGGGAAACTATAGTCGCTATATCTTGGAGATTCTTTGTAGCTACTATCCCCAACATCGGTATATCACGTATGCCCCACACGACTCTGATGAAGAGCGTATGCGAGCGATGTTTCGTAGGTTTTCTTTTCTCACACCATCGTTTCCCAAGGGAGGCCTTTCCGTATGGTGGAGAGTTTGGAGTATCAAGAAGGATATTCGTCGTGCTGAAATAGACGTTTTTCACGGCCTCACAGGACAACTGCCACTGACGATAAATGATACAGATGCAGCTTCTGTCGTAACCATTCACGACCTTATTTTCCTGCGCTTCCCGCATTACTATAATTGGATAGACCGCCATATCTATGCCTACAAGATGCGCAAAGCCTGCGAGATCGCCACGAAAGTTATTGCCATCAGTGAGTGTACCAAAAGAGACATCATTCATTTCTTCAATATATGTCCTGAAAAGATAGAAGTGGTCTATCAAGGCTGCGATGCCGTATTCAGCGAAGATGGCGACACGACATTAGACGCACAGGTGCGAAGTCGCTATCAGCTGCCAAAGGACTATGTCCTCAGCGTGGGCAGTATCGAAGAAAGGAAGAACACCAGATTGTTGGTTCGGGCATTGCCGCAGCTTCCTCAAGAACTCGAATTGGTATTAGTAGGTAAGCGCACACCATATACAGATGCTATAGAGAACGAAGCCAAACAGCTGAACGTGGCTCATAGACTGCATATCCTCTCGGGCGTATCGTTTCAAGACCTTCCGTCGATATATCGCGGGGCATCAATCTTCGCATATCCCTCTCGCTACGAGGGCTTTGGTATTCCTATCCTTGAAGCGCAGCGCAGTGGCCTTCCCGTTGTTGCCGCTACTGGCTCATGTTTGGAAGAAACGGGTGGCGACGGCGCGCTCTACGTCCATCCCGACGACGTTGACGGAGTGGTTCATGCCTTGCTTTCGATCTATACGGATGAAACGCTACGTAGCACGCTGATTGGAAAAGGGCGCGAACACGCGCGTAAATTCAGTGAGGAGAACCAAGCGCATCAACTGATGGAGGTCTACCAGAAGGCACTATCGAAGAAAAGAAACAAACATACACAAGACAATGACCGATAAGAAAATTACCATAGCCATTGATGGCCATAGCTCATGCGGTAAGAGCACCATGGCAAAGTGGTTAGCCAAGCAGTTGGGCTATATATATGTTGATACAGGAGCTATGTATCGGGCTGTGACGCTTTTTGCGCTTCGCAAAGGGCTTTTCCACGACGATACGCTCGACACTAATGCGCTCGAGTCCTTGATGCCTTCGATAGCAGTGGGCTTCGTCGTGCAGCCCACCACGGGAGTGCCGCAGACCACCCTGCAAGGCGAGGTGGTGGAGGAATATATACGCGGCATGGAGGTATCCAGCAAAGTCAGCCAAGTAGCTGCGCTCCCCTTTGTGCGTCGGGCGATGACGCAGCAGCAACAACGCATGGGAGCAGACGGCGGAGTAGTGATGGACGGCAGGGATATAGGCACCGCCGTGTTCCCCGATGCAGAACTCAAAGTCTTTGTCACAGCCAGCGCAGAGGTACGCGCGCAGCGTCGCTATGCGGAGTTGCAAGAGCGAGGACAAGCCGCCACGTACGAAGACATCTTGCAGAATGTACAGGAGCGCGACTATATCGATTCGCATCGCGACATAGCCCCGCTCCGACAGGCCGAAGACGCGCTGCTATTGGACAACAGCCATCTCACCATCGAAGCCCAAAACAAGTGGCTACTGAGCCAAGCCACACAATGTATCGAAGCGCAAAACGAAAAGTAGGAAACCGCGCGCTTCGGCATCCCCATCTCTGAAAATACAACTCACGATGAACCATCGTCTACATGTAGAAATCGACAGTGGCAGTGGCTTTTGTTTCGGCGTGACCACCGCTATCGGCAAGGCCGAAGAGGAGATTGCGCGCGGCCCCCTTTGTTGTTTGGGCGACATTGTGCATAACAGCGGTGAAGTGGAACGCCTCTCCACCCTCGGGCTTCGCACCATCGACCACCGAGAATTTGAGCACGCCGAGCCTGGCACGCGGGTATTGCTGCGCGCACACGGCGAACCGCCCTCGACCTACGACATGGCGCGCGAGCGAGGCATAGCCATCATCGACGCCACTTGTCCGGTGGTGTTGCAGCTCCAAAGGCGCATACGCCGCGTCTACGAAGAGACACCACGCCCACAAATCGTCATCTATGGCAAACGCGGACACGCCGAGGTGCTGGGGCTTGTAGGACAGACCCAAGGCACCGCCCTCGTGGTCGAAACCATCGAAGAAGCCCGCCTACTGCATATTGATACCACGCGCCCCCTATGTCTGTTCTCCCAAACCACTAAGTCGTTGGACGGATTTCACCACGTATCTGAGTTACTCTCGGCTCGCATGGCTTCGCCCACGCTCATCCGCGTGTTCGACACCGTTTGCCGCCAGGTCTCAGGCCGCAGAGCAGGCATTGAACGCTTTGCCGAACAGCACGATGTCATTATCTTTGTCAGCGGAAAGAAGAGTAGCAACGGCCATGCGCTCTACGAAGCCTGTCTGCATCGCAATCCGCGAAGCTACATGGTTGACGCGCCCGAGGCCATACAGCAAGCTTGGTTCGACAATGCCCATAGCGTGGGAATTTGCGGAGCTACCAGTACACCCAAATGGCTGATGGAGGCCTGCAGAGAACGCGTCAAGAACCTTTAACCTTTATTCCACGCAAGCCCATACGCACGGCGCACCGAAGCACATCCCGCGTCCGAGGTACGGCAACTGCCGCCTACGCGTTTACATGCCACATAGACCGACCTATAACCCTAACCTTAATCCATGGAAATCATACTCAATCCGAAATACCAGCGACTTCATTCCGTTTTGGAGCGACTTGAAGAAATCTTTCCCACGGGTGAGCTCGTTCAGGACAGTTTCAACGAGATCCGCCTGCTACACTGCGAAGGCTTGACGCTCAACGTGAAACGCTACGGGCGTTCCATATCGCGCCGCCTGCGTTTCTACAAGATGGCCAAAGGGATGCGCGCTTTCGTGGCTGGGCGCTACCTGCGCGAACGTGGCTACGACAGTCCCGAACCTGTGGCTTTCGTGCGCTACAGAGGGCGCATGATGACGCGCGCCACCTATTTTGTCACCATCCAAAGCCCTCTGCGCCACAACATATCCGAGCTCGCAGCTTGGACATTGCAGGAACAGGAGAGCATCATCGATGCGCTCGCGGCTTACACGGCCAGACTCAATGAGGATGGCTTTGTTCACCACAATTTCAAGGGCAAACACATTCTTTTCGACCGCAACGAACAGGGTGCATGGGTATTTGCACTCATCGATGTCAATCGTGTGCATCGCCGCAGACACGGTATCAGCACGGAGCGTGGGCTCAAGAGTTTCGAACGTCTTGTGCTGCCCGAGGGTATGCTTGAGCGACTCACGCGCGCTTACGCTCGGCTCCGACAGTATAGCGAGGAGAGCGCGTGGACCTTTGTGCAAGCCCGCTTCCAAGCCTATCAGGAGAAGGTGGCACGCCGAGGACGATAATCGCGCAGCCCATCGCTGCCATCCCACGGGCTATATATCCAACACGAGAGCCGATCTGCTGCAGGTCGGCTCTCGTGCTATATGTGCGCGCATAGGCATCGGTAGGAAACCACACCCAAGGTCGGAAGGAATTCATCACGATGACACGACGATTTCTTCACGATGATTTTGTCGCGTCATCACGATGATTTTGTCGCGTCATCACGATGATTTTGTCGTGTCATCGTGATGAAATCCTTCGGCGTGGCTTTGTGGTGCAATCGCTGAGCAGTGCGCGATGGTGGTAATGCCTATCAGCTAACTGGCAGAATGGGCATGGAAACATTGCTGGCCAGTAGGGTGCAAAAGAATTGGGGCATCTGAGGAGTGAGGCTTGGCGCTGTGCGGCTGCACTGCGCAGGTGTGCATTCACTCATCAAATGCCCCAACAATGAGGCGGGTATGCTTATTTCACCACAATCTTCTTGCCGTTATGGATGAACACGCCGGGCTGTGTGGGAGTGCTTGTAGGACGGCCCTGGAGGTCGTACCATGTACCTGTATTGCCCTCAGTGATGCGTATCTGGTCTATAGCTGTGGGCAGAAGGATAGCGAGCGCGGCTGCCTCGGCTTCATCGCGGGTGAGATAGGCGGTATACGCGGGTAGCGCGCTTTCGGCACTGACAAAAGTGGATGTCTGGCTCAATACATAGGCTTCGCCAGCAGCGGGAGCGCCCTCGCTTCCCACGGTGGTGCGTTTAGCCACGCCTACGAGCAAGTTGTCGGCCACAGCATCGGATGCGCTCTCAGCGGGTGTGAGTACGAAGCGGCCAGGTGTGGCACTAATCAGGAGCACGGGCGTCTCGGCGGGTATCACACGCGAGGTGAGCGGCTCGATAGTCACTGCGTCGGAGGTCTTCTCGGAGATAATCGCTGCCACGAGGTCTTCGGGCACTTGTGCGTCAAATGGCAGGAAGACTGTAGCCACGCAAGCATCGCCTACACCCTCTGTGTTGACTACGAAAGCCTCAATCGGCTCAATGCGCCACGATGCAGCCACGTCGGTGTTGCGTCCGCCGGTGGGCGTGCCCGAAGTGGAGAGGTTGAGGTAGCCAGTGCTGCCCGACGTACCATTGTCGCGGAGCGTCCACTGAGCAAGGTCCGTGCTGAAGTTAGCCAATGCGTAGGAGTGATTGCCAGGTGCGGCAACGACGGTGGCCTGTCGGGTGCCAGAGGTAACGCCTAAGAAACCGCCGTTCTCGGGGTTAAGCACGTAGTAGCTGCCCGTAGAACCCACAGGAAGCAAGCGCCAGAGTGCTGCGCGGGCATCGTCAGTCTTGGCAGCCACAGTGGCTGTGGCGGCATCCACGTCGGCGGTGAGCACCGTGCCGTCGTTGGCTACGATGCGGTAGAGCTGGTCGCGTACGATGGCGACGGGACTCGTCTCTTGACGGAACGCGTTGTAGGCCTGGCGCAGGTTGTCGAACGCAGCTTCGGTGAGCGTATAGTCATCAGCGGCAGCGACCAGTTCGTGAGCATCAGTGATGGGATATTGTCCGACTGCCGTACCCATATTAGCGGCTACGGTGGCAGCATATTCGGTCATCACCTCAGCGGCTTCGCTGATGATAACAGCGGTGGTGGCATCCATCACACTGAGCTTGTGCTGGGAATCGTCGCCAAGGTACACCACATTTTTTGTACCCACGGGCGAAACGTACCAAGTGCCTGCCTGCGAGCCGTTGCTGATGGCCCAATGCTCGAAGAGCCCATCCTTGATGAACGGCAGGTCGGTACTCTGTGGCTCACCTGCGAGGGAGAGAGAGAAGTCTGCACCAGCGGCGCGATTGTATAGGCGGTAGCCCTCGACATTGTTGCCCACGAAGCACCATAGCGCGTCGTCGGTGAGCTGGTTGAGGGAGGTGTTGTTGAGCATGTAGTGTCCGTCGGCTTCGCGCTGCACTTGTATGTAGCGTCCACCTACTTGTAGGGTGTACCAACGTGTGGTGTCGGCAAAAGCTGTGCCATTGATGGTGGTCGGCACTACGGGCTGGCTACGCAGGTTGCGCTCATAGGTGACGCAAACTACCGTGGGCTCGGACACTACAGAGGGTGCAGTGCTTTCGCCATCGGCTGCCTTCGTGGTGAGACGCTTGTAGCCCGTGAAGGTAGGCGGTGTGACGCGGTTGGTGGTCTTCGCGTACGTCTGAATGTCCATCAGGCGTGTCACTTCGCCGTCTGTCTCGTAGCAGATATAGGTGATGGGGTAGTAGCGCTCCGAGTTGGTCAGCGTCACGGGAATGAGCTGATAGCGCGAGTTACCCTCGCTCTCGCCCCATCCTACGGGCTTGGCACTCTGCGCATTGATGTACTGCGAGGAGGCAGAGCTGTAGAGATTGAAACTACCTGTGGTGCTGCTGGCGGTGATGGTGAACGTGGTAGGTTCAGTGCCTGTCAGCACGTTGCTGCTGGAGAGTCCAGAGATGTAGTTGCCTTCTATGCCCGTCTCGATGACCCACTGGCTACCAGCCTTGTGGAATGTGAAGACGTAGGGCATGGCTGTGATATTGTTTCGAGCGGGAGCAGAACTGCCGAAGGTCAGTGCGCTACCTTCGTCGTAGGCATATTTGGAAAAACCTGTGCTGTAGAGCAGATAGGCGTTGCCGTCTACGAGGTCGCTCAGAGCGGTGATGCGCGTGCCGATGCTGGAGATGACGGGCACGGTGGCAGCCTGAGTCACAGAGAGCCACACAGCGGCCTGTATCTTGGTGATATGCGCCTCGCTGAGGTCGCCCGCTTCTTCGAAAGAGAAGGCATCGGGCTGTGTGGCGCTCTCGCTCTGAAGGAGTACGTCTCCCTCAGAGTTTGAGGCAAGACCGATGACGCTGCCCGCAGTGTATACGTACCACGACTGTGCATCCGTGGCAGCAAGGAGATAAACGGGCGAAGCGGCTTCTGTGAGCGGGCAAGCTCCGTCGGCAGCTGTGAGGAAAGTGCTGTCTTTGAGATTGTAAAGGAAGTAGGCTTCAGCCTTCTCGTTGTAGACCACGGCCCAGCGATAAGCATCGTTGGCGGTGGGGGCTGCACTGGCATCGGCGTAGGCTTTGCCAGCTTGTGCATACAGATAGCCCCTGTCTCCCACACGTACATAGTAGGACTTGGTGCCTACGAGGTCGGAGAGCGAAGTCACACTACCCGCGAGGGCAGACAGCGTGACGCAGAGGGATAAGAGTACAAAGAAATATCGTTTCATAACCTGCTAATGTCGTTTAGTAAATGGTGAGTCCAAAGTTGTAAAGAACTTCACCGTGATGATTCAGTATGGACAAAATGATGTCTATGAGCTTTGATTTATGGTTCGTAGCACTTCACGCGTGTGCCATCATAGCCCACAGCCATGATATAGGCGGGTGTTGTACTCTCAGAAGAGGTTTTCCAGATGACATAGGTGTAGCGGTCGCTACCCTGTGTGTCGCCCAGTCCAAACATGGTGGCGTGGAGCAGATTGCCCTCGGCATCGTAGGTTTCGTAGCCTACAGCACCCTTCCAAGCATGATTGTCAACCTTGACTACAGCGTGGCCATTGAGCGTCGTAGCGGTGCATCCTGTACCAGCGGGGAGCAAGGCATCGAGCTTGATGTTGTCGCGGAAGATGTGCATGTTGTATGCATTCATGTAGACAAGCTCTGCGGGTACTTCGGGATAGTCCTTACGCGTGATGGTGTTGCGTGCAGAGTTGATCATGCTGCGTGTGATGGTGAGGTAACCGCTTGTGTAGTCGTCGATAGGCACATTGCTCATCACGGTGAGCATACCCGCTTTCTCGAAGAAGGGGAAGAAGTTCAGCTCAGCCGTGTTGGATATTTCTTTGAAGAAGTTCAAGCGTTTGTTGGCATCGGTAGCAGAGGTGAGCGAGGCCGTGGTGCGTATCTTCTCAAAGTAGTCGGGGAAAGCGTTGTAGGCTTTCTCGGCTGCCATGGTGTAGAGTACCATTTGCCACAGAGGAACTAAGCAGACAAAGTGGTCGATGGTGGTGTTGCCAAACTCGGTCTCGGTCTGCCAGTGATAGGTGGTAGACAGGTTTTTCACCACGTCCATGTTGAGGAAGTTCTGCATGCGTCCGCCGCGCACGCTACCTATGATACAGTTGATTCTCTCGTCTTCCAAACGGAGTTGCGACCAGGGGAGTTTGTATTGCACCCATGCGGAGTAGATATTGTTGGTGACCTCTGTCATACCAACCCACTTGAATGCGTTGAGCTGGTTGTTGTGTCCCAACTCGTGGGCCAAGCCCCAAGATTCGAGACCGATAGGAGATACCCAACCTCCGAAAGAACTCCAAGCGCAGTTTGCGCCTTCGCTATTGGCAAAGAGGCCAGACCTTACGGGACGTACGAACTGGTGGTTCTTAGGTGCGCGACCGTGCTGAAAGAGTCCCATCACCTCCCATTCGCGCCACACCACGCTGTCGAGCTTCTGAGCCAGCTCGTAGCCACGTGCGGGACATTGCGCTTTCAAGGCAAAGAGGGGAGCAACCACGTGTACACGAGGAGTGATGATGTCCAGCACACCAGCCTCAGCATTGGCCAAGAGTTTCTTCCATTTCTCGTTGTCGTCGGTGTCGAGATTGAAATACCCGTTTTGGCGACCATAGAGGAAGTGTAGCTTCACGGGAGCTGCTGTGGCGTAGTCTGTGCGATAGTTAAGCACATAGCTTGTTCCCTTATTGGTCACAGTGAATACGTTCAAACCATCGTGGAGCGTGTATTTGGAGCTAACGCCCATCTCGTCGTCGAGTACCAAACTGTAGACTTCAAGCTGCACGTTGCTGCTGCCAATGCCGCTGGCTACGATGGCTACCTTCTCGCCAGCATGGAAAGAGATGCCGGTGGGATTTTCGTGGGCGTCGTAGTAAGCACTGGTCTTGAGCTCGGCTTGTAGGTTGACGATGGGGCGATAGGCTTCATACGAACCTACGCGATACTCCATATCGTAGTTGCCGTCGAAGATGTCTTGTGCCAGTCTGCGTGCTAAAGGATTCTCTACGGCATCGATGTCGCCCTGTGTCACGGTGGGCTTCAATGTCGTATAGAGTTCGTCGCCGAAAAGTTCAAAGCCGCCCTCTTGCGCACCACTGTCGTCGAGGAATGTAATCTCAGCGGCGGAGATGTAGCTTTGGTAGCCAGCCGTTACGCTGATGCGCACGGCTTTCACGTCGTCCACACCCTCTGCACCGAAGGAATAGGTCTTCTGCGAGTCGTCGTTCTCATAGTTGGCAGAGCCATGCTCGAGGAAAGCTGTGCCATTGGTGCTGGTGCTGACTGTGATGCTCTTGAACACACCCGTACCGTTGCCGCGCGGGGTGTAGATGATGCGATTGAGGTGTTGAGGCTCAGCAAACGTGAACGTGAGCGTGACAGGAAAGGTGGTGGAGCTACTCCATGTGCTGTGGTAGTAGGTGGAGTTGTTTCCATCAATCGCGTTGGTGATGGGGGCGTTCTCACTTCTGCTTTCAGAAGATGAAGCTGTGGCGCTTGCCACTTTCACTTGTCCTCCGCCGACCGACACAAAGGGTGTGGCCTCTTGGGTGAGAACAATGACTTTCGTTGTTCCCCCACTGGTGATAGCGAGGTTGGCGGTGCGAGCCTCAGCATTATTTTGCTCAAACTGGAGGTTCAGACCGTCGGCAGCTTTTGTTGGTGTCACCCAGTCGGCATCAACCGTAAAGGTGTAGTCAGTGCCGCCGATACCTAACTTGAGGGTTTGTGCGGCAAACGAGACTGTGCGAGTGGTGCCACCTGCAACAAATATCGATGCGTTCACCGATGGGACAGGTGTTTGTGCCATGACAACCTGCATGGGCAGGATGGCCATGAGGACAAGGATGTACACCATGTGGCTTAGTTTAGTTTTCATAGTGAAGTATTATATAATATTGTATAACATACTTTGTGGGTCGGGCGGTGCAAAGCGAACTCGCTGGTGACTTTGCTCCTGTTGTGCGTGGCTTTGGGAGACTTACTGCTGCGATTTGATGACTTCCAATCCGCGCATCACAATGTCGCTTCGGTTGTTGACGAAGTGGAAGTATTCGTTGCGGTCCCAAACGTTGTACACGATTTGTGCTTTAACGAAGAAAGTGAGATAGTCCATCGTGGCATTGAGCTCTTTCTTGTTCGCAGGCACGATGTCCTTGGCTTTGGCCTCTTCGAGTATGGTGTTGATGAGTTCTTGTGGGACTACGAACCGTTTTTCAAAGTCGGCGTAGGTGGGATAGCGCGAAAGAAGTACGTTGCGGTTGTTGATGCTATAGCGCAACACGCTGTTTACCAGCACATCGCTGCGACGTAGACGGCTGAAGAATGTGGTGACCTTGGTCGTGTCGAGCGGAACAAATACATCGGGCATGATACCCCCGCCGCCGTATACGGTGCGGCCTTGTGTCAATGTGTGGTAGACCAAAGTGCTGTCCAAATGTATGCTGTCAATACATGAAAGTTCGCCGTGCGTATAGCGGTCTTCGACATCGTGGTCGTAATCTTCGCGCTTCCCTTTTTCGTAGGGCTTCTGTATGCAACGGCCTGTGGGTGTATAGTAGTGCGCCACGGTCAGACGTATCATGGAGTTGTCGTTCAGAGGAATCGGACGTTGTACTAATCCTTTGCCAAATGTGCGTCGCCCTACAATGGTGGCGCGATCATAGTCTTGGAGTGCGCCGCTGACAATTTCGGAAGCGGAGGCCGTGTATTCGTCTACAAGCACCACAAGTTTGCCTGTGCGCATCAGGCCGCCAGGGCCTGTGGTATAGTTGCGGCGATTGGTGGCGCGGCCTTCTGTGTAGACCACTAATTTGCCTGCGTTCAGGAACTCACTGGCTACGTCAACTGCGGCATCAAGGTAGCCGCCTCCGTTCTGCTCTAAGTCGAGAATGAGGTCTGTCATGCCTTGGCTCTGCAAGGCCTTGATGGCTTTGCGAATTTCTTCGCCTGTGTTTGCTCCAAAACGTTCCAGATGAATATATCCTATGCCAGGTTCTATCATATAGTATGCGTCGAGTGTAGGCATAGGTATTTGAGCGCGCACGATGGTGACGAACCATGGCTTCTTCACTCCTCTTCTGACAAGTCCCAAGCGCACACGTGTGCCTTCTTCACCACGGAGCTTCTTCATAATGGTGTCGCGAGGCATCTTCACTCCTGCGATGGGCTGGCCGTCAACGCTGATGATGCGGTCGCCAGGTTCTATGCCCGCTTTTTCGCTGGGGCCGTCTTTGGTGGCAAGGATGACCACTAAGGTGTCGTCGAGCATATTGAACTGAACACCGATGCCACCAAATCCACCTTGGAGCGGTTCGTTGAGGCGACGTGTCTCTTCTGCATCGGAATAGCTGCTGTGTGGATCTAACTCTTTGAGGATGCCCTCAATAGCATGTTCAACAAGGTCTCCGTCCGATACGGAGTCGACATACAAGTTAGCAATAGCGAGTATGGCGTATTGCAGTTTGTGCATCTCTTCTACATCAAAGTCAAAGCCGCTACGTCGTTGTGCGACAGTGTTTGTGGGTACGACTGCAATCAGCAGTAATGCCACAAGCCATTTCATATGGTCTAATATACGTTCCATAAAATGTTAGAGGGTTTATTGAGCTTTTGGTTTAGTCTGTTTGAGGTAAAAAGTCTTTGACATCTCGTCCGTAGTGAATGAGTTCGCGTACCACGCTGCTGCTTACCGAGGCGTATTCAGGTTCTGTGAGTAGAAGAATGGTCTCCACGTTGCCCAGTCGCTTGTTCATTGCAGCAACGTCTCGTTCGTACTCAAAGTCTTTGACGCTACGCAGGCCGCGTACGATGAACTTGGCACCCACTCGTTTGGCAAGGTCTATGGTCAGATCGTTGTAGCTACATACGTTGACGCGGGGTTCGTCCTTGTAGAGCTTCTGAATGTGTGCCACTCGCTGCTCTATGGGATAGAGTGAGTGTTTGCGCTCATTGACTCCAACGCCGATTACTATCTTGTCGAACAATGGTAGGGCGCGAGCCACGATACTCTCATGGCCTATGGTGAATGGGTCGAACGAACCAGGAAATACGGCTATCTTCATGTTGTTATTCTAAAGTGTGAGAGAGAATATGCCTGAGAGCGTATAGAAGAGAGGGTTTATGCCTCGCCTTCTTCTGCAAGGTCTTCTTCTACGCGCAGATTGTTGATGATGAATTGCTGACGATCCATGGTGTTCTTGCCCATATAGTATGCCATAAGTTCTCCAGGCTGATCGCTTTTGTGGAGCGTGACTTGTTCGAGTCGCATGTCTGCCCCTATGAAACCGCGAAATTCGTCAGGCGAAATCTCTCCCAGTCCTTTGAAGCGTGTTATCTCTGGGTCTGGGCCTAAGCGTTCTATGGCTTCTAAACGCTCGTCTTCGTTGTAGCAATAAGCCGTTTCGTATTCCACACGCTTAGAGCCTGTACCCTTGGCTCCCTTTTTCTTGTTGCGTACACGGAAAAGGGGAGTTTGTAGGATATATAGGTGTCCTTTCTTGATGAGTTCGGGGAAGAACTGCAAGAAGAAGGTAATCATAAGCAAACGGATGTGCATGCCATCGACATCGGCATCGGTGGCCACAATGACTTTGTTGTAGCGCAATCCATCCAGTCCGTCTTCGATGTTGAGCGCGGCCTGTAGCAGGTTGAACTCTTCGTTTTCGTAGACTACTTTCTTGGTTAGCCCGTAGCAGTTGAGCGGTTTTCCGCGCAGTGAAAACACGGCTTGCGTGTTCACGTCGCGGCTCTTTGTGATGCTTCCGCTGGCTGAGTCTCCCTCAGTGATGAATATGCTACTTGTGTCGCGCGGATCGTTGTCCTCGTTGAGCTCTTCGCCTTTTTTGAGCTTGGGAGCGGGGTCGTTGTAGTGTATTCTGCAGTCGCGCAACTTGCGATTGTGTAGATTGGCCTTTTTGGCACGTTCGCGAGCCAGTTTAGTGACTCCTGCGATGGCTTTGCGCTCCTTTTCGCTTTCCACTATCTTTTGGAGTATCACTTCTCCCACATCGGTGTGCATGTGCAGATAGTTGTCTACTTGCTCTTTGATGAAGTCGCCCACAAACTTGTTGACGCTCACACCGCTGAGATGGAAAGGCTTGCCATTCTTGTCTTTGTCGGGAGCCATTGTGAGCGAGCCGAGCTTAATCTTAGTTTGACTCTCAAACATGGGTTCGATGACACGAATGGCAATGGCCGCCACCAAACCGTTGCGCACATCGCCTGGCTCAAAGTTCTTGCTGAAATGCTCTTTGATGGTGCGTGCTATATGCTCTTTGAATGCACTCTGATGCGTGCCGCCCTGTGTGGTGTGCTGTCCATTGACGAAACTATAGTATTCTTCGCCGTATTGTCCTGTATGGGTGAAAGCGATCTCTATGCCGTCGCCTTTGAGATGTATGATGTCGTATAGGCCAGGCGATGTCATGTTGTCGGTCAGGAGGTCTTTCAGTCCGTTTCTGCTCACGATGCGTCTCCCGTCGTGGTATATGCTCAGCCCTGTGTTGAGATAGGTGTAGTTGCGCAACATGTTGCTGACGAACTCTTCTCGGAACCGATAGTGCAGGAACAGCGTGTCGTCGGGTGTGAAAGCGATGTAAGTGCCGTTCTCTTCTTCGGTCGCGCCACTGGTGTCGCTTTGGAGTTTTCCGCGCTCAAAAGTCACTTCTCTGTATTGTCCATCGCGATGAGTGCGTGCGGTAAAGGTGGACGAGAGGGCGTTCACGGCTTTCAAACCTACACCATTGAGCCCCACGCTGGCGGTGTAGTTGTCGTTGTCAAACTTACCGCCTGTATTGAGTTGGGATACCACGTCTATCAGTTTGCCAGGAGGTATGCCACGTCCGTAGTCGCGTATTGTGGCTCGCAGATTGTCTTCGATGCTTACTTCGATGCGTTTACCAAATCCCTCGTTGAATTCATCAATGCTGTTGTCTATCGTCTCTTTGAGCAATACGTAGATACCATCTTCGGCATGCGAGCCATCGCCTAAGCGTCCGATGTACATACCAGCGCGGGTGCGTACATGCTCCATGTCGTCCAGGTGACGTATGTTGTCCTCTGTATAGTCTGCTGCGTTGCGCAGGGGTTGTTGTTCTTCTGCCATTAGTGTTGTTCAGTCTTATTCGGCGCGAAGTTACAAAAAGATATAAAATTTCTTGGCCTTGTGACCTTGAAAAGGCTTTGGGTTACGACAGCCATGAGGTCTCTTATAGGCTCTGTTCTCTTGTGGTGTGCGCCTATCTGAGTGGGTATATCTTCTTCCCGCCTTGTATATATATACGGTGTGGTTGGCTTGCCGTGGTTCGCCTGCCTTGCAGATCGTAGGTAGGCTGAGGTGTGGCGGGGGCAGACAGATAGGGTGTAGCAATGGCTGTTTGCGTATCGTCAGGAATGGTGAAAGCCACTTCTTGTCGGATTTCCCAAGGGTGGCGTAGCCGATAGGTGTAGGTGTGTCCAGGTTGTAGGTTCTTGAACGTCACGGTGTCGGTCACGGCCTCACCTGCGTGCGCATAGAGATGATAGTAGTGGGTGGGGTATGAAGCCGTAGCATCGTCGGGGTCATAGAGCTCGTAGACCACTGTCGTGCCAGCGCGCCCGCCGTCGATGTCTACACGGTAGGGTTGAGCAATCTGCACCGTGCCCGCTTCGGGAAAAAGAACGACGGGCGTGTCGTAGTTGATGGTGGCCGCGGGTGCGGTGGCGATGCTGATGGGTACGTTGCAGAGCAATGTGCTGTCGTCGGGGCTGGCATGAAAGAGGCGCTCGCCGTCTTCGTCGAACTGCAGGTGGAGCAATACCTCGCGCGTCTCGCCTGGCGCGAGCGTCACGCCAGTGAGTCCGTTGTAGTCGCCTTGCACAAAGAGGGCTGTGTCGGTGGGTAGATTGGTGAAAAACTCTATCGGTGTGGTGAGCGTGACGCTGGCCGTGTTTGTCACGGTGATTTGTACAGGTGTGTAGCGTTCCGTGAGTGGTTGGTCTAAGAACGCTACGCGATCTATGCGTAGCTCCTTTCCCGTCTTGTGATACGCTGTGGGTAATTCGGCTGTCACGCTGTCGGGGCAGAGCAGCAGGGCTTGGTGATTGCAGAAAAAGCCTTCGGTCTGCCCAGCTTCTGTGGCCTCGTCCAAGGGTTCGGCATACGAGAGGTGCTCCAGCCGATACCATCCGTTGTAGCTGCCGTCGTATCCCCAATTGACGTGGTACAATCCCTTCTCGTCGTCATAGCCATCTATCAAGAAAGCATGCCCGCCAAGGTGCTGCGTATAGGCTGCATAAACCACGGGGCGGCCTCCGTCAATCTCTTGGTGCAATATAGCGTGCCAGTCGGCGGTGGTATAGTCGTAGCTATCCACAAAGCGCGCGTATTTATAGCCGAAGACGCGTTGCAGAGGCTCTACCATACGGCGTAGACTTGAGCCGCTCGATTCCAGACCGAAATTCATTCGGGCTGCCACAGCTATGACGTACATCAGGCGGGCTACATAGTGTGTCGTCACGCTGTCGTCGGCTTCTGTATAGCTGTCGCGAATGTCGGCGGTGGGTATCACCTCGCCTGGATAGATGGTGTCTACGACATAGTGCGTCGTGGCCCATCCGTTGATGGTGTCGAGAACCACCACATCGCGCTTGTAGTAGCTCATAGCCATTTCTATGGCCGATGCCACGCATCCTGCTTGCGTGCGTGTGGGACTCCATCCGCCCCAGTCGTACCGCCAGTAGGGGCAATATCTGTTGTAGGGACGCTGATATCCGTGGCGCGAGGTGGTCAGTGGTCCTGTCTGTGCCACACTGCTGAGTGTGGAGATAAGGAGCAGCAGGAGTATAAATTTGCGAAGCATAGCGAAGCAAGATGCGGGTTTGGTGTGGGCAAAGGTAGAACGAATGCAGCGGTTGCGCAATCTTTTGTGTGAAAAAGTGGGTGGTTTACTGGTGCGTGCGATGCAGGTCGTGGATTTTGTCAGAATAGGGGCGAGAAAATCCTTGTGGCACTCTCCTTTATTCTTCGTTTGAGTCCGCGATGCTGCCATCGCTTGTGGTCTATCTCGCTGCACTGTTTCTGGTCGGCCTCAAAGCGTTCGCGCACTTTGCAGGCAGTGCGGGTGTCGTAGATGAGCGCACTCACTTCGATGTTGTTCAGGAAGGAGCGAAAATCCATATTGGCAGAGCCTATCGAGCACCAATTGTCGTCCATCACGATGCTCTTGCTGTGCAGAAAACCACCCTCATAGAGCCATACGCGTATACCAGCCGCGAGCAATTCTCCCACGTAGCTGTCGTTGATGTGTCGCAGCATCACGCCGTCGGGTTTGCGCGGCATCATCACACGTACGTCTACGCCCGTCATAGCTGCCGTCTTGAGCGCATGCAAGAAAGGCTCGGTAGGCATGAAGTAGGGCGTCTGAATGTAGAGGTAGCGACGTGCGTGGATGGCAGCCCATACGTAGGCCGTCATGAGTTGGGGCATACTGGTGAGCGGGTCGCTCGTGACGATTTGTATACTGTTCGCTGCGGCAGCTACGTCGGAGGTATTGATGAGCGATGATGTATCTGTACGAAAATGTTGTGGTTGAGGCTCTGCCGAGTGGGTTACATAGAACCAGTCAGATAGGAATATCGATTCCAGCCTCTCCACTGCAGCACCTTGTAGCAGCAGATGTAAGTCCTGCCAGTGCATACCGTCCTCGCCCACGTATCGCTTAGCGAGATTCATGCCTCCCACGAAGCCCCATTCGTTGTCCACTACGCAAACTTTGCGGTGGTTACGATAGTTTATCTTGTGGGTCAGGGCAGGAAAGCGCACAGGCATGAAGGAGGCTACGTGTACACCGCCCTGCGAAAGATGTTTGAAGAAAGCCGACTTCACCCGCCAACAACCCACATCGTCGTACAACAAGCGTACGTCCACAACCCGTTTCGCAGCGCGTAGTAAGGCTTCGCCCACGGCGTTTCCCACAGCGTCGTCTTCGATGATATACGTTTCGAGGTAGACGTGGCTTTTGGCGCTGTCGAAGGTTTCGATGAGCTTTTGCACAAAGTCTGTGCCGCTCTCGAGCAGAACGGCTTGTTCGAGACGGTGGAGCGGCGCACCAAATTCCTCTTGACAAAGTTTCTTGAGCGGGTAATAGGTGTCGTTCTCTATAGATAGTGTATCTTTGCTACCGCTGTAGGCATCGAGGTAAGTGGTGGTGTTATTGTGGTAGAGCTTGCGTCGCTTTCTGGATCGCAGATTGCGGCCAAAGAAGTAGAACATCACCAATCCCACAAAGGGCAGAAGCACTATAGCCACCACCCAAGCGATGGTACGCTCGGGCTGACGGTTCTCGAGCATCACCACCAGCACCGTACCTATTACGATGAGCAGATATAGCGCAGAGACTATCAGTGTCAGTATCGTCGTTATCATACTATAACGCTGCGAAGATACACTTTTTTATTTTACGATTGTGCGTTCGCGGCCTTTTTCATTGGTTTTCAGTCCTCTTATATGCAGATTTGTCTATTTCTACGGGCTTTGCCGCCATCGCTAAAAAGCCCACGAGAGCCATCAAAATCAAGCTGCGGGCGAAAAAAATAGCGTTTCAGTTTGCATTATATCCGAGAAGTCTATACTTTTGCAGTCTACAAGACAATAGACAAAGTTTTTTCATCTCTATATAAGTTCTGTGAGGCAGCGTGCGTTGTGAAACGGGTGCTGCTTTTTTTATTGCAGGCCTGTCGGCAGGCTTTCTGCGCGGGTGTAGACCCTATGTGTGGCGATGCACCTCCTATCTGTGCTGATATATACCCTATCCTTGCAGATGCATTTCCTTGCTATGCAGAAATACGTCCTACTTCTGCAGATGTATAACGCTGCTTTCTCGATGTATGTCCAAGCTGCGGAGTGGCATATCCCGAAGCATTTTGATGGTTCGTTTCATCATTCTATTCGATGTCGGACAAATATTTTTCGGCCTCGGATGTATTCTATAAATTTAGGCTTAGTTTGTGTAAACTTAACCTTAGTTTTTGAAAACTAAGCCTAAATTTTTACAAACTTAACCTTAGTTTATAAAAAAGAAAGCCCCCAGCAAGAAATTGAGGGCTTTCTCCTAAAAATGGTCAGTTGGCTTCGGCCATCTTTGTCGGTATGTACGCGCTGTGTTCTGCTCAGATAGGCGCGAGGGTGGGGGATGGCCGCCGCAGCGGATCGTATGGTCTATTTTTGATCCAAGGCATGTCGGGGGTAGTCGAGCGTGTAGTGGAGTCCTCGACTCTCGTGACGCTCCAAGGCTTGTCGGGTGATGAGATAGCCTACGTTGATCATGTTGCGTAGCTCACAGATGTCGCGGGTGGCTTTGACGCGCTTGAAGAGTTCTTCGGTCTCTTCGTAGAGGATGTCTAAACGAGTCCAGGCGCGATGCAGTCGGAGATTGCTGCGCACGATGCCTACGTAGGCCGACATGATTTGGCCTACCTCTTTCACGTCTTGGGCCACGAGTACTTTTTCTTCGTTGGTCATCGTGCCTTCATCGTTCCACTCGGGTACTTGTTCGTTGAAATCGTAACCGTCTATGTGTGCCAAACTGTGGGCAGCGGCTTTGTCGGCGTATACTACGGCTTCGATGAGCGAGTTGCTCGCTAAGCGGTTGCCACCGTGTAGGCCTGTGCAACTGCATTCGCCCAATGCGTAGAGCCGACTGATGCTACTCAGTCCGTTGAGATCCACCTGAATGCCGCCGCAAAAATAGTGTTGGCAGGGCACGACGGGGATGTATTCGCGGGTGATATCGATGCCGATGGACAGGCATTTCTTGTAGATATTCGGGAAATGATGCTTGGTCTCTTCAGCATCTTTGTGGGTGACATCGAGACAAACGTGGTCGAGCCCGTGTATCTTCATTTCGCGGTCGATGGCGCGTGCCACTATGTCGCGCGGGGCGAGCGATAGGCGTTTGTCGTACTTCTGCATAAATTCCTCGCCGTTGGGCAGACGCAGTATGCCTCCGTAGCCCCTCATGGCTTCGGTGATGAGGTAGGCGGGGTGCTTCTCGGCGGGGTTGTAGAGGGCGGTGGGATGGAACTGCACAAACTCCATGTCCTTGACAGTGGCTTTGGCACGATAGGCCATGGCTATGCCGTCGCCTGTGGCAATCTCGGGATTGGTGGTACTGCTATACACCGCGCCTACGCCCCCAGTGGCAAGCACAGTGACGCGCGAAAGGAAGGTGTCAACCTTTCCCGTGTCGGGGTCAAGCACATAAGCCCCGAAGCAAGCAATGTCAGGCGTGCGCCGTGTCACTTCCACACCGAGGTGGTGCTGTGTGATGATTTCTACGGCAAAGTGGTGCTCCAGCACAGTGATACGTTTGTCGCGTCGAACGGCCTCCATCAGTCCTCGTTGTATCTCGAAACCCGTGTCGTCGGCGTGGTGGAGAATGCGAAACTCGCTGTGACCTCCCTCGCGATGGAGGTCGAAAGAGCCGCTCGGCGTTTTGTCGAACTCCACGCCCCATGTAACCAAGCGTTGGATGCCTGCGGGAGCCTGTTCCACCACTTGGCGAACGGCGGCGGGGTTGCTGATGTAGTCGCCCGCCACGATGGTGTCTTGTATGTGCTTATCGAAGTTGTCGAGTTCCAAATTGGTGACACTGGCTATGCCACCCTGCGCTTTGGCGGTATTGGCCTCGTCGAGCGTAGTTTTGCAGACCATGGCCACACGTCCTTTGCCAGAGGCTGCCACTTGCAGGGCATAGCTCATACCCGCAACACCGCTGCCTATGACAAGGAAGTCAAATTTTCGTATCATAGATTTAGTTTAGGTGAGTTCTGTCTCCGACGAGCAGGTTTCGCACCCTTGTTGCCCAACCTGCGATGCCGATGTTTTCGGACAGGCAAAGGTACATAAATTTAGTAGATGGGGCCGTTCGTCAAACGAAAAACCCTATGCGCGGCATTTGTTGGACACAACTCTGTATTGCGAAACGAAGATAGGCTGCGGCTCGGCATAGTAAAGCAAAAACTACGTGTTTTGCTTTTCTCTGCTCTCGCCTTGCACTATCTTTGCACATCGAAAAGGAAAAGTGTGAATAGGAACACAAATTATGGTTGATGCTCTCTTTAAGTTCTGTCAAGGCGTGATGGAAGTAGTGGCTGTGCTGTCAGGATATTCCTATCCGACAGTCAATACACTCGCTTTTGTCTATTTGCAACCCGCTCTACTTATCTGTACGGCGGCCTTGCCCATGTTGTTGATGATCTTCAAACTTTGGAAACAGCGTACGCCCAAGCGTTTCTCTATCACCGCAGCTACGGTGGTGTGGTTTCTGCCCTTCGCTTTCGGTGGGCTGAAGATATGGGATCGCTACAAAGGGGAGTTTGATGCCGCTTTCGACAAACTCTTGGCCGACTTGGGCTATCTGAGCGACATCACAGCCCTGGGTTTCGAGTGGCTGTGCATACTGCTGTTCATCGTCGCTTTTCTCTTTCTCTTCTTGCTCAACGTGTTCTTCTTTACGCTTCTACGCAACACGGTGCTCGATGCGCCCCGCGTGAAACGTCGCAAAAAAGCGAAGAAATAAAAATACCGCAATAATTGATATGAAACAGTACAATCTGCTGAACAACGTGACGGGCTGGGTGGTGTTTGCCATCGCTGCCTTTACGTATTGCTCGACGGTGGAGCCGTCGGCCAGCTTTTGGGACTGCCCTGAGTTTATCTCAACGGCTTATAAGCTTGAGGTGGGACACCCGCCAGGCGCTCCTTTCTTCATGCTCACGGGCAACCTCTTCTCGCAGTTTACCAGCGACACGTCGCAGGTGGCACTGATGATTAACATCATGTCGGCCTTGCTGTCTGCATTCTGCATATTGTTCCTCTTCTGGACCATCACGGCGTTGGTACGCAAACTCGTGGTGAAGGATGCAACGCGTGCCACGCTCTCGCAAACCATCCTCGTGATGGGCGCTGGCGTGACAGGCGCTTTGGCTTACACATGGAGCGACACATTCTGGTTCTCAGCCGTGGAGGGAGAGGTCTATGCCTATTCGTCCATGTTCACAGCCTTGGTGTTCTGGCTTATTCTCAAGTGGGAAGCCCGTGCCGACGAGGCAGGCAGCGACAAGTGGTTGGTACTCATCTTCTATCTCACGGGACTGAGCATCGGTGTGCATCTGCTCAACCTCTTGTGCTTGCCCGCCATCACGCTGGTATATTACTATAAGAAGAATCCCCAAGCCAATCTGTGGGGCTCGCTGTTGGCGCTTCTCATCAGTTTTGCCCTTATTGCCGCAGTACTCTATGGCGTAGTGCCAGGTATTGTGAAAGTCGGAGGCTGGTTTGAACTCTTCTTTGTGAATACAGTTGGACTGAGTTTCAACAGCGGTTTTGCCATCTACATATTGGTACTCGTAGCTGTGGTGTTAGCCGCAATATGGAGCACCACGCGCGGCAATCGTAGTTTGATCAATGCGCTCTTCTTGTTGAGCGTGGCACTACTGGGCATCCCCTTCTTAGGGCATGGCGTAATGGCTATCATTATCGGCTTTGTGATACTTGCCGTACTGGGCATCCTGCTGTGTAATAAGCATGGTAAGAACTATCTGTTGCGCAAGCGCGTGCTCAATACTTCGCTGCTCTGCATGCTGATGCTTATGATAGGCTATTCCACCTACGCAGTCATCGTGATACGCTCCACGGCCAATCCTCCTATGGACCAAGACTCACCAGAGGACGTGTTCACCCTTGGGGAATATCTTGGCCGTGAGCAGTATGGCGACACACCTTTGCTCTACGGCTACGCCTTCTCCTCGCAGCCCGTCAAGATGGATATGTCAACGCGCTATCAGAAGCACGAGAAGCACGACGCGAGCGAACCCGACCGCTATGACGAAGTAGAAGTGTCGGGCAACTACGTATACCCACGGGCGATGAAGATGTTCTTCCCGCGTATGCATAGTGCACTGCATAGTAAGGCATACGAGCAGTGGCTGGGTGGTATAGACATGAAGTTGGTAGACGGCGACTGGGAAGGACGCTATTTCCAAGGCGAAATGCCCTCGCAGGCCGACAATCTGCGTTTCTTCATGTCCTATCAAGTCAACTTCATGTACTGGCGCTACTTCATGTGGAACTTTGCTGGACGCCAGAACGACATACAGGGCTTTGGTGAGAAAGAGCATGGCAACTGGATTACGGGTATCTCATTCATCGATAATGCACTCTATGGCGACCAGAGCCTATTGCCCGACGACTTGAAGAACAACAAGGGACACAATGTCTTCTATTGTCTGCCTTTGCTCTTAGGACTCATCGGACTCTTCTGGCAAGCCTATCGAGGTAAACAAGGCATTCAGCAATTCTGGGTGGTGTTCTTCCTCTTCTTTATGACAGGTTTGGCCATCGTACTCTACCTCAATCAGAAGCCGCAAGAGCCTCGTGAGCGCGACTATGCTTATGCAGGTTCGTTCTACGCCTTTGCGATATGGATAGGTATGGGCGTGGCAGGATTGGCTGAGGGCTTGCGTCGATATGTGAAAAACGAAATGGTAGTGGCTGTGGCAGTCAGCGTGCTGGGTGTACTCGTACCACTGCAAATGGTAAGCCAGACGTGGGACGACCATGACCGCAGCGGACGATTTGCTTGCCGCGATTTCGGTATGAACTATCTCTCCACGCTGCCCGAAGAAGGCAACCCAATCATCTTCACCAACGGCGACAACGACACGTTCCCGCTCTGGTATGCGCAGGAAGTAGAGGGTTTCCGCACCGACGCACGTGTTTGTAACCTCTCCTATCTGCAAACGTCATGGTACACCGACCAGATGGTACGTCCTGCATACGACTCCCCCTCTTTGCCCATAGCATGGGAGACCTATCAGTATGTAGACAACATGGGTTACGACGTCTTCCTCGTTAACCCCGACAAGCGTAGTGAGCTCGACGCTATAAAGGCTGCGCACCCAGACGTCAATCCATACGACCTGAAGTACATCATTGACAACTACGTGCGCACAGGAAAAATCAAAGACAACGATCGCATCGTCATTCCTACAGATAGTGTAGTAGTGCCAGTCAACAAAGCTAACGTTATAGCCAGCGGCATGACGCTGCCCAATGGCCCCGACAGTATACCCGACTACATCACGATTTCTTGGAAAAGCGAGCGCGTAATCAGCAAGAGCAAGATGATGATTTACGAGATGTTAGCCCGCAACGACTGGAAGAGACCCATCTTCATGAGCGTCACCTTGGGGCAGAGCAACTACGCAGGTTTGGAACGCTACCTCTCACTTGAAGGCTTGGCCTATCGCATCACGCCCTTCGTTTGGAATCAGCAGGTGGATGTTGACAAGATGTACGACAACATGATGAACCGTTTCCGCTGGGGAAATGTGTCGTGGACAGGCATCTACTTAGACGAGACAAATATGCGTATGTGTAGGACGCATCGTCACATGATGGCACAATTAGCCAAAGCTCTCATTGAGAAAGGCGACAAACAGCGTGCAGCCAACGTCTTGGCCAAAACGATGAAAGAGTTGCCCACCACAACAATCCCCGTGGACTATTCTACAGACTTGTTCTTGGCCGATATGTGGCTTGAAGTGGGCAACAAAAAAGAGGCATCCGTTCTCTATGCAGCAATAGCGCGTCAGTCGTTGGACATGATACGATGGCTGAATTCGTTCTCCGAAGACTTTGTCTTTGAGAATATGACCGACAAATGCTATAAGCAATTTCAAATCACCACATTGGCACTCGAAGCACTCAAGGAGTGCGACCAGTCGCGCTACACCCCACTCCAAAGTGAGTTAGACGCAATGTCCGAAACCACAGTAGGTAGAGCAGCTATGGAAGTCATACAACAGCAGCTCAGAGAGCAACAACAAGCAGCTCCTCCGACCACAGCCGCCTCGCCCTTTGGTTTCTAAGCGAAAGCATTGCCATCAGAGACGGTAGCTTCAAGCTACATCTCAGCGATTAAAAATCCCGTGCCGCATTCGTGCAGTACGGGATTTTAAGTTACTTTTGCCCACAAGCACTACTATTATTCAGTCAGCATGTTTATCGAACAACCTGCCACCTATCTACGCTGGGTCTACCCGCATGCCATGTGGCGTATGGGACGCTACGACCAGAGTGTATACCTGACGTTCGATGATGGTCCTATACCAGAGGTGACGCCTTGGGTACTTGACATCTTGGCGCGCTATGGCATCAAAGCCACATTTTTTATGGTAGGAGACAACGTGCGTAAACACCCCGATGTATTTGAGAGAGTCAAGGCCGAAGGTCATCGGCTGGGCAACCATACCTTTCACCATATCGGCGGATTCAGACATGGTGTGAAAAGTTATCTGAAGGACGTAGAAGAAGCCAATAAACTCATCGGCAGCAACCTCTTCAGACCACCTCATGGCTGGATGAAAACATGGCAATATCGAGGAGTGCGAAAAGCAGGGTACGACATCGTGATGTGGGATCTCGTCACACGTGACTACTCGAAACGACTCAATGGACGCGACATCCTACGTATCGTACGCAAATATGCTCGTCCAGGAAGCATCATCACCTTTCACGACTCGCTGAAAAGCCATGACAAACTGCTATATGCCCTACCGCGAGCTATAGAATGGCTTATGGCACAAGGCTATACTTTCAAGACGCTGCCATGATACGTTGCGGTCAAGGCTCTCCGCTTATACATATATATATTATATAGTAGCGCGCAGGGAGACTGGTTGGCTCAGTATCATCAAGCAAAACATCTCAATATCTCAAAATGACTAAGAAGCAATCAAAGCGACGCCTAACCAAGCGCGATATTTACTATTTTCTCACCCAACTGTTTGAAGCCAGTCCCGAGAAAAGTTTTTCATCTAAGCAACTGTTTGATGCCTTGAACCTCAAGACGCATCCATCTAAAATGCTCTGCTTAGATGTGCTTTCAGAACTGCTCATGCAGGGTTATATCCTACGCGAAGAGGGAGAGCGCTATCGTTATGCCATTCGCTCACAACAGATAGATGGCGTGTTTCGTCGCAAGAGTGGCATGCGCTATGGCATTTTTGAGGCTGCCGAGGGCAATAGAGAATTTGTGGTGCGGGATCGTCTCTCTCGACATGCGCTCGACGGAGATAGAGTGCGCGTAGCCTTACTTCCGCCGCGACATGGCCATGAGCCAGAAGCCAAAGTGATAGAAATCTTAGAGCGTGTTCACGACACCTTTGTGGGAAAGCTCCAAGTGGAGAAAAACTTCGCGTTTCTTATCACAGAGAGTAGATTGCTCGACGTAGATATTTTTATACCTCGTACATCCCTCAAAGGTGGACGAACGGGCGACAAAGCGGTGGTCAAGATTACACATTGGAACGAAGACGATAAATCTCCGACGGGTAAAGTGATAGACATCTTAGGCCGCAGCGGAGAGAACGAAGCCGAGATGCACGCCATCTTAGCCGAGTATGGTCTGCCATACAGCTATCCCGAACGCGTAGAGCAAGCGGCAAACGCAATAGACGACACCATCTCAGAAGAAGAAATCGCTCGTCGCGAAGACTACCGAGACGTGACGACCTTTACGATAGACCCACGCGATGCGAAGGACTTCGACGATGCGCTTTCTATCCGCCTGCTCGCAGGAGAGTGGGGGCAGCAGAATGCGGTATATGAAATAGGTATACACATCGCAGATGTTTCGCACTATGTTCAGGAGGGTGACATCATCGACAAAGAAGCCCAGCGCCGTGCCACAAGCATCTACCTCGTGGATCGTACCATACCGATGTTGCCAGAGCGTTTGTGTAATTATATATGTTCCCTACGCCCAGACGAAGACAAGTTGGCCTACAGCACCATCTTCGTAGTTAATCATAAGGCCGAAATCACTTCGTGGCATCTTGCCCACACTGTTATTCGCAGTAATCGCCGCTTTGCCTACGAAGAAGCTCAATACATATTGGAGCAAAACGGAGAGGCCTCAGCTGAAGACTTAGCTTTGCCTGGTGAACACCCACAAGTACAGGGTAGCCTCGAACATCCACAAGGCGAGTATGCGCAAGAGCTTATAGTCCTCAATAGATTAGCAAAAGTGCTTCGCAGAGAACGTTTCTCTCATGGGGCTACACCATTGAACAGACCAGAAATTCGCTTTGAGATAGACGAAAAAGGACATCCCGTTTCCACCTATGTCAAGGTGGCGAAAGATGCCAACAAACTTGTGGAGGAATTCATGCTACTGAGCAATAGGCACGTGGCAGAGCATATAGGTCGTGTGCCTAAAGGCAAGAAAGCCAAAGTGCTGCCCTATCGTATACACGATGTACCCGACAGCGAAAAGTTGGAAAAACTCTCCTCATTCGCCCGAAAGTTTGGTCATCAGCTTCGTACCGATGGCTCCAAGACTGATGTGGCAAAGGGTATAGGCAAATTGCTCGAGGCTATTCATGGGCGAGCAGAAGAGAAAGCGATAGAGATGGCTACGCTGCGGGCTATGCAGAAAGCGCGCTACTCCACACACAACATAGGACACTACGGACTGATGTTCCCGTACTATACGCACTTCACCTCGCCCATACGTCGCTATCCCGACACCATGGTACATAGGCTGCTCACGCGCTATGAGGCTGGCGGACGAAGTGCATCGCGCGAGAAATATGAAGCGTTGTGCGACCATAGTTCTGACATGGAGCTAATCGCTTCGGCGGCTGAACGCGCCAGTATCAAATACAAGCAAGTAGAGTTCATGGCCGACCGATTGGGACAAGTCTTTGACGGTCACATCAGCGGCATTACAGAGTTTGGGCTTTATGTGGAGATAGATGAGAATGGCTGTGAGGGATTTGTACCGCTTCGAGATTTGACCGAAGACTATTATGAGTTTGACGATAAGAACTATTGTCTGGTAGGTCGTCGCAGCCATCATCGCTATGGACTTGGAGATGCCTTGCGCATCAAAGTGGCACGTACAAATCTCGACCGTAAACAGCTTGACTTCGAGCTTGTTCCCTCTGAATAGATATACCCTCAGACCTACCACCTCGCGGCTACCATGCGCTTGCGGCCAAAGCGGTCGCAGGCCACTTTGACAGAGCGGTAACCTTCGTGCTTCAATAACGCACTGACTTCATCTGTCAGCGCAGTGTTGCATTCCACGTATAGCGACAAATGGCTTGCTGCCAAGCCCTCGTAATGGAGCAACGGCCTTTCTGAGGGTACAAACAACGCTTCGTGAGGCTCATAATCCAGCACATGCTGTGCCATTTCAGCTTTCTCTTGAGGAAGTACGTAGGGAGGATTGCTCACACAGAGGTCAAAGCGGTGAGCTTCCTCAGGGAGTTGAGCCATATCCTTTAGACAAAAAGTAACGTCAGCCCCCAAGCGCAACGCATTTTTGCGCGCTATGGCTAAAGCATCGGCGGATATATCCCAAGCCTCAACACTTGCCTGAGGGAATAAGAGTTTCAACGCAATGGCTATAGCCCCGCTCCCAGTGCCACAGTCCACAATGTGTAGCGGCTGTGACGAGTCGTAGCTTTCTGCAACCCACTGTACCAAGTCTTCTGTTTCAGGGCGTGGAATGAGTACGCCCGACTTCACCTCTATCTTGTGGCCTAAGAAGTAGGTATGTCCCACCACATACTGTACAGGTTCACCATCTTCCAGTCGCTTGAGGATTTGCGCAAACTTTTGTGCATCTGCTGACGAAAAAGGCTTAACTTTGCCGATGTAAACATCAGTCTGACTCCAGCCAAAAACCTCCTTCAATACATATAGAGCTATGGCGCGAGCTTCGCGCAGTTCATAGTTTTGTCGTAGAGAGGCGAGGAGGCACTGATAGCGAACAAAGGGATTTTCCATCATGTTTCTGAAATGGTAAGCAAAGATACACATCTTCATACAGATGAGTCTGCAACGGACGAAAAATATATGCTTCGTGCCCTGCAACTGGCGCGTTTGGGGCGCAATAGCACAGCCCCTAACCCGATGGTAGGTGCTGTTATTGTGGCTCAAGGTAGAATTATCGGTGAGGGGTATCATATTCGTGCAGGTGAGGGACATGCAGAAGTGAATGCCATCAAGAGCGTGCGGTCTGAAGACTTAGCTCTTTTGAGCGAGAGTACCATCTACGTGACGTTAGAGCCTTGCTCCCACTATGGACGCACACCTCCTTGTGCTGAACTCATTGTTCGTCATCGCATAGCCCGTTGTGTCATAGGCTGTGTAGACCCTTTTCCACAGGTGAGTGGACGGGGTATAGAGTTGTTACGCCAAGCTGGTGTCGTTGTTCGTGTCGGAGTGCTGGAAGAGGCTTGTAGAAATCTCAACCGACAGTTCATCACCTTTCACCAGAAAAAGCGCCCCTACGTCACGTTGAAATGGGCGCGTTCCCAAGATGGATATATCGACAGACTGCGCAACGATGGTGCAGCAACACGTCTCTCAACACCAGCTACGACGCTGCACGTTCATGCCCAACGCGCCCAGCATGGTGCCATTCTTGTGGGACACCGCACTTGGTTGCTTGATCATCCGCGTCTTGATGTCCGCCATTGGTTTGGCAAAGCACCCTTACGCTTGGTCTTGGGACATAATCCTCAATCGCCTTTTCCTGCTGACGTATGCAGTGTGCAGTCGATAGACGAGGTATTCTCCACGCTGTATGAACGAGGCATCCAGTCGCTCCTCGTAGAGGGTGGGCGATGCACGCTCCAATCTTTTATAGACAGAGGAGACTGGGACGAAGCGTGGGAGGAATGTGCCGACATGCAGTTGCACGAAGGCGTGAAAGCACCCACAATGCCCACCGAACCAAACGAACAACTTGCTATATGGGGCGTGACATTCCGTCATTGGATAAAGCCATTGCGATAAGTTTTATCCCTTTCTTCAACAAAACCTATTTTGGTGTAGCCTTTTTTAGAACAACAATCGCTAATTTTGCCACTGCAACCAAAAGCCACTCTTGTTGGCACAAAACCTATTCCGATGAAATCGATACGCAATATATTTATATATGGAGTACTCTGCATTTGCGCCAGTGTCTTGATGCTCGCTTGTGGTGCGCCTAAAGTAGAGGAGGAGGTGGAGACCGCCGAGAAACTATGCCCCATCGATGTGGGACGCGTAGGAAAAATCACAGATGTCTCACAGAGCGACACGATTGTTGTGTTTACGTTCAAGGTGGACGAGGACTCCGTGGCCTTGGATTCCACTTTCAGGCAAAGCCAAAAGGCAGAGAGCTTTCTCAACACCATACTTCAAGGAAAGAAGAAAAAAGTGCGTCGTTTGTTGTCTGCCATGGTGGCCTCGCAGAAAGGGTTGCGTTTCAACTATATTGGCAGCAAGAGCGGGGAGAGCGTGCAGGCTACAATCAGCGGCCTGCGCCTGACGAAAATTGTAGACAAAGATGGTGCGAGTATTCCCCATCCTGATCGCAAGATTCGTCTTGCGGTCACGGATTCTGTTGGAAAGATTCTCTCCGATGTAAGAAAGGAACTGCCTCGAAAGTTGCGCGATGGTTTATTGTTGGAGCAAGTCAAAGTTGAAGGCGGATACATCGTCTATACTTTCACCCTTGACGGAATGGGTCTCTCACTCGAACGGGTCAAGAACCATCCCGAGGCAGTTAAGTCGGAACTTGTGAAGCTCTTGCCTGGTCTCAGCTGGATGAAAAACTATTCCAAAGAAGGTTGCTTGGGGCTGATTTTGCGTTTTTATAAGAAGAAAACGAGTCAAAGCAATGGACGCCCTAAATCCGAGGCCATACTTCTTACGCCTACCGAATTAGACAAACTGAAGTTGTAGGCGCTGGCTTAAACCCAAATCGGTCATTAGGTAGATAGGATGTTTTTTGTGATTGTCCTATAGCACCTAATGACCGATTTGGTTTCAATGCTCTTCGTCGTATATAGGCAACACCCGATACTACTTTCTGCTTGCCAATGTTTTCAGGTGTGCTTTTCGCAAGCGAGCGTAGGGCTTCAAAGCTGTGCGATGCAAGTCTATGATGAGGTCGCGAACCAAGCGATGAACAGTACGGTCGTGGCGTGCTTCCAAAGCTGAAGAACTGTGTTGGGCTGGAATAGGCTTGCGCTGAGCCACCAGATAGATAGTGGCTTCGTGCGTGTCTATCACTCGAATGCCTCCATCAACAGCTACGGCAGCCCCGTCAGCATCTGTCTTGACATACATCATGACAGCCGAAACCTCTGTGCTGTCTCTGTCAATATATGCTATACCACTGCCGCGCACATACATGCTATCTTGTGAAGTAGACGTTTTCTCTCGCGATAGTCCTACGATGAAGTTCAGTGGCCTACCTTCTTCTTCTGCCTGCAGATGCAGCACCAGCGTACGATGTTTTTCGTAAACAAAGAGCTGACGCTCCATGTGTAGATTGCCGTACGTCACATTGGTATGAGCCGTATTTGCCAACGTGTCAATGACGTTTTCGTATTCGTCTGCGGTTCGCAAGCCTGGAAAAGTGAGCGACAAAGTTCCCTCTACCGTCATTGGTCGAGATGCGGTGGAGTCTGCTGACGTTGTGCGCCAATATATGGTATCCGTTCCTATACCGCCAAGATACGATACATCGAAACTTTGCGATGAAAGCCTGTAGGCTTCAGACTGCGTTGAGGCTGGAAGAGTGACCGTCTGTGCGTGGCCTATCACGGCACACACGATAGAAAGAAATGTCAGAATAGATAGGCGGAAGTTCATGACGAGAAGTTTATGTGAACGTTGCGAATGAGACTTCTATGCTTTGGTATGCAAAACTATTTGCAGAGTGCGATGCAAACACGATCTTGGAAAGCTCGTCCTGCCGATGCGTTGCGCAGCCCATTGTTCATGATGCTAAATGCGATGACATGCCCATTGCTTGCGGTGCAGTATCCGCTCAGCGTGCTTACCCCTGCCACGGTACCCGTCTTGGCATAAACATTGTTCGCAGCGGGTGTGTTCTTCATCCTACTTTTCAGTGTGCCGTCAACGGCAGCTATCGGTAGGCTTGGTATCAGCGCCTCGCGAATGTCGGGTTTCTGGTAGGCGTAGCGCAGTAGTCGGATGAGCAGTTGGGGAGTAGCATAGTTGTAGAGCGAGAGTCCGCTGCCGTCTGCAAACTCATAGATGGTATAGTCGAGGCCTAACCGAGCTACAAGGCTGTCTATCACCGCAGCAGCCTCTTTGCGTCCACCACCTCGAGGGCGCATTTGGGCGGCGAGCTGATAGAACATGCTCTCGGCATAGAGGTTGTTGCTCTGTTTCATCATGAGTTGAAGCACATCGGCTATGGGACGTGTCTTTTCGCAGAGCAGAAGTGCCGCGTCTGGCGTTAGGCCGCTCATCATCTGACCATTAAACTTGATGCCAGCCGTATGCAGTGAGGTGTATAGCGCGTTGGCAAAGTCGTCCGTGCCATTGTAGAGCAAGGAGACAATAGGGGCATCGTCGTCGTCCCAGCACCATCCCCAACCCAGTCGGTTCTCGTCTTTCATCGATGTGTCAAGGATGATGTTACCGCGAATTTCGGTGATGCCGCGCCTTTTGAGTGAGGAGATGAACGCGTCTAAATCCTCACTGCCAAACAAGGGGTCGAACCCTCCGTGAACATAAACATTTCCAGAGAGGTAAATGCGTTCCTGGAATAAATTGTCGTCAAGGCGCACATAGAGCGTGTCGGGCTCGTAGTCGGTCAATAGCGAGGTGTGGTAGGTGTAGCCGCAGCCTAAGAGATCGAGAGCCGTGACAGCCGTGATGATTTTAGCATTACTGGCAGGACGCAAGCGATATTCGGGATGGTAGGCGTAGATAAGGCTGTCGTCGGTGAGGTCGTAGATACATATACCTACCTGTGTCTGACTGAAAAGTTTGTCGCGCAATAGGCTACGTACACGGGAGGCCAGCACTTGTGCATGGGTCGTATGCAGTGTGTCAACCGTTAGCGTGCTGTCGGCAAGAGCTGCGTTGTCGTCAGACAGTGAGTCGCGCGTCAGCGTTACTTCGTCTATATCGATTACTTGCTGTGCTGACGTTGTCAGACTCAGCAGCAATAGGGCAGTGAGCAAGAATAGATTTCTATTCACAAGCGTTGCAGTTTTTTCGTTTTGGTTCTTTTTTGATTATCCCAAACCTAATGGCTGAGTTGGGATACGGCGTGCGGTTTTTGAAACACAAGGCAAGTGACAAGGGCGTAAACACGTCGCTTGTCACTCGCTCATTTAATGAATGTTTCTTGATGCTGAATGAACTTATTCGGCAATCAACTTGAAGTCGGCACCCGAAGCAAACTCCTGTCCGCGCTGTTCAGAGAGTGCGGTAAAGCGCACGTAGCGAGCACGCACGGGCTCGTTGAAGAGCGCACGCTGTTGCTCGGCTGTGTCGCTAAACCTGCCGCGATAGACTTCTTGGTAGTTCACACCGTCTTGACTCACACTGATGGTGAAGTCTTTCACACGACCATTTGGCCCATCTTGGCGAGCGGTGTAGACGATGCCTTTCATCAGCACGGTTGTGTTGGCATCAAAGTCTACGGTGTGTGGATATTTGGCCAATGTCACACCGTATTGTGTGTGCCATATAGTACCTAAATCGTCGTCTACCAAATTCTCGGCTTCGCCCGCCCAAGGTTCATAGCTGCTTGTGCTTACCACACGAAGAGGAACGGTCTCGATGCGGGGGAATGTTTCGCTCACTACGTAGTTGGGTTCGTCGGCATAGAAGACGGTCACCTTGCCACCTTGTTTGAGTTCGAAAGGCTTGCTGTAGGTGGTTACGTCTCCACCATCTATCTGATAGTTGATGACGCGCGAAGCATTTTCGCTGCTGAGTTGCACCAGTCCTGCAGGATTGCGGTTGATGCCTATGGGTGTCTTGCCACTTGGTGTGACGCGTAAGCGACTGTCTATGTCTCCTCCAGCTACGGGGCGTATGATGAGTCCGAAGTTGTATTGTACAGCAAAAGCGCGGTCATCGCTCAGCGGCGCACCTTGTCCGCAACTATTGCCGCCGAGTCCCGTCACCTTGGCATCTAAGTGCAGGTGTGTGGCACTGCTTGCAGGCAGTTCGTGGGGGTGCGTGGCCAACATCAGTTCGCGTTGCGACCAAGGCAGTGCGCTGGCCGACATGGTGCCATTCGTGGGCATAAACACCAGACCGTCGCCTGCGTTGTCGGTGGTGGCACACCAGCGTACGTCCTCACGATTGCCCATAGCCTGCGGCTTGGGAAGCATGATGCCCATCTCGCTCACGGGGCGTGTATAGCGTTCTATGAACGAACCTGTGCGGCGATCGTTGTAGTTGTTTTCTGGACCACGACCATAGTAGGTGAAGGTGTCAAAACGCTTGGGCATTTGTAGACCAAATCCTGCGCGTGGAAGAACTAACGCGGGCTGGCTGCCGCCAAAGGTGCTGTGTAGCTCTACTGTGCCGTCGGGCCAAATGGTGTAGATGGTGCGTTCCTTTATCTCGAAGTTGGATGGGCGTTCGGGTTGCTCCACGATGGTGTAGCCATCGTTCGGGTTGCGGTCGCGGTTGATGTAGCGATACTGCGCGCCATGCGGTGCACTGTGGTGTACGGCAAACTCTACGATGGTGCGTCCGTCGGGAACTTGGGTGATGCGGGTGTCGCTGACAGTGGATTGGAGATTGTGAAGGCCTGCAGAACCCCACGCTTTCAGCGCCCAAATGTCGTTGTCGGTAGGTGCGCGGAATGGATCTATACGGAGCGTGGTGCCACTTTGGAGCATTGCTTTTCCGTTATAGGTCAAGCCGTTGATGACTCCTTGAGGCTTGTCGAAGTGAACGATGAAGCTGTTGCCCGATACGGTCAGTGCCGTTTCGCTCTCGGTCACGTTGATGCCTGTGCCAACAGTGCCTGTGTTCTGAGGCGTGGCTTTGCCTGCTTGTTGCATAGGTGTGCCAGCGGTGAAGAGGCCTGTGAGCGGAAGTTGTTCCTCCATCTGCACGTAGCCTTTCTTGGCCCAAGGCATGTCTTCGTGCAGCAAGAATTGTATCTTGACGAAGTATTCTCCTTTGCCCCACTCGGGTCGCACGCCGTTGATATAGTCAAGCACGTAAATCTGACGCTCGCGTGGTCCGAGAGTCAAGGGGGTGCGCATCAGGGGCTGTGTCTCACCTACTTGACGGCCATCGAGCCACAACGACCACTGTATGTCGTAGTTCGAGAGCGTGGTGAAGTAGTTCTTGTTGAATATCTCCACGAGGCCAGATGCACTATCGACCAGCGCAACACCTACGTTTTGGTACACTTTCTTCACTTCGTAGTACTGCGCCTTGGGCGTGAAGTCGGGCCGCAATATACCGTTCATGCAGAACGTTCCATCATTGGGCTTGTCGCCAAAGTCGCCGCCGTAGCCCCAATACTTTGTGCCAGTCTGTGGGTCGTAGCAGTCGATGGCCTGATCTACCCAGTCCCAGATAGCACCGCCGATGTAGAAGTTGGTGCTCTCGATAGCGTCCCAAAAGTCTACGAGGTTGCCCACGGCGTTACCCATAGAGTGGGCATACTCACTGATATGGAAAGGATACTTCTTGCCCCATACGTTGCCGCGTACGGCTTGGCGCACGCCATTCACACTGGGATATTGGTCCGAACCGATGTCTACGATATCGTTGTTGCGCTCGTACTGCACGGGACGGCCTTGTTGGTCGATGGCTTTGATGGCGTTATAGGCCGCCACAAAGTTGTCGCCAGGACCTGCTTCGTTGCCTAAGCTCCAAAGCACGATGGAGGGATGATTGTAGTGGCCGGACACCATCTCCACGTTGCGCGCCACATGCGCTGCGCGCCACTCCTGAGGATGTGAGAGCGATTCGACACCATAGTAGTATTCGTGGCTCTCGATGTTGGCTTCGTCCTCGAGGTAAATGCCATATTTGTCGCAGAGATAGTACCAGTAGGGGTCTGTGCTGTAGTGCGAGTTGCGCACGTGGTTGATGTTGGCGCGCTTGAGCAGGAAGATTTCTTCTTCCATCTGCTGGCGGGTGATGGCGTGTCCGCGCGAGAGGTTGTTCTCGTGGCGGTTCACACCTTTCATCTTGATGGGTTTGCCGTTGAGGTAGTAGTAGCGTCCAGCGAGGTTGAACTCGTCGTCGGCTGCAGGGGTATCGCGTATCTCCACGGTGCGGAAGCCTACGATGGTGGAGAAAGTCTCCACTACACGACCTGCTTTGTCCTTGAGCTGACCTACGAGGGTATAGCGATGGGGGGCCTCTGCGCTCCACTTCTTGATGAGTGCGCCACATTCCATGCTGATATTTACCCATCCTACTTGGCTATTTTGCTTAGCCACACTGGGTACTGCCGCTGTGGCATGTACACCAGGCACGATGGTGGTCTGGTCGCCATAGAGTGCGTTTTCGTATAGACTGTATTCGATGGTGTAGCCTTTGAGAGCCTTGCCCGAGAAGTTGCGCACGTTGGCTGCGATGTCCAAACGTGCGTTGACCAGCGAGGCATCAAACTGTGGGGCAGTACGCAGGTCTGCTACCTGCACTTTGGGCTTGGCTTCGAGAGCTACCGTGCGGAAGATGCCTGGCAGGCGGAACATGTCTTGGCTCTCGAGGAACGAACCATCGCTGTTGCGATACACTTCTACGGCCAACACGTTTTCTCCACGGGCTTTAACGTATGGCGTGATGTCGAAGGAGGCTGTGTTGCGCGAGTTCTTTGAAAATCCTACGTACTTGCCGTTGACCCACAAGTAGAAGAAAGCGTCTACGCCATCGAAGTTGATGTAAATCTCTCGGCCATTCCAGTCTTGGGGTAGGCTGAAGGTGCGTCGGTATGAACCCACTTCGTTGCGGTCTTCGTAGGTAAGCCAGCTCTGGGGCGGTGTGCGCATCACGCCTCCGCGCCAGTCGTCAGTGGCTACTCTATGCTGAAAAATCACGCGCTGGTTGGAGTATATGGGGCGTCCGTAGCGGAATGTACCGTCGGGCTGCAAACCAGCTACGTTCCACGACATAGGTACTTCGATGTCGTCCCAAGCCGTGACGTTGTACGAGGGTTGGAAGAAATCCTTAGGACGCTTGTCGGGGTGGTTCACCCAGTGGAATTTCCACTGTCCGTTGAGGCTCATCCAGTAGTGGCTGGCCTCGGGCAGTACCTTGCGTGCTGCGTCTGTGTTCTCGAAGTTGAAAAACCACGCATGTGGTAACTCCTTGTTGTAACCTAACGAGTCGGGGCTTTGCCACTCCCAACCGCTCGGGGCTTCATCGCGTCCGAAATAAAATCCCTCCAATGGTTGCGCTGCGGAAACCATGGCGGAGAGAAGTAGTGCGATTAGTACAAAACGCTTTTTCATATACTTCGTTTCTTTTTATGCTTTTGCGCACAAAGATAAGCAGAACTCTTGAATTGCTCTCTTTGCTCCAAGAGAAATGTGCGCCGTTGGCCTTTTCACTGCATCGGTTAGTATTTCCGCCGCATCGGTTAGTCTTTTCGCTGTAATGGTTTCCTTGTTTGCTGCATTTGTTAGTCTGTTCGTTGCATTCGTTAATCTGTTCGCTGTATCGGTTAGTCTGTTCGCTGTGATGGTTTCCCGATTTGCTGCATTTGTTAGTCTGTTCGTTGCATTCGTTAATCTTCTTGCTGCATCGGTTCGTCTTTTTCGCGGCATGACGTTGCCTTTCGCTCTACCTTCCTGTACATTCTATAAACTTAGGTTTAGTTTATAAAAACTTAACCTAAATTTGTACAAACTTAGCCTTGATTTATACAAACTAAGCTTAGATTTATAACCTTCCTCGGATTTCGCAGAATATCGGTGGGCATGTTGTGCGTTTTTCTTTCTATTTTTCTTTGCGGTATAACCTTTTATGGTTATTTTTGCGATACAAAATGCTACTAAATGGAACGCGATTTGTTCATTGAACTATAGGAAGATGGTGAAAATGTGAGCCTCTATTCCCCGCACTTTGAGGGGGAAGTGTATTCTGAATTTGAGAAGTTTCTTCTCAACATAAAGACACGTACCCCGATGATGTCAAACAACTTGTCTATCGCATAGATATCATCAAGCGCGACGGGGCAGCCGACCGCCATTTCCGATATGAAGGGACACGCCGCGACCGCGTAATGGCACTGCCATCTCATCTCGAAACAACTTCATTGAGACTCTATCTGCTGAACATTCGGTCAAAAGTCTTGATACTTGGAAACGGCGGACTGAAAAATACGGCTACATATCAAGAGGACGAACACCTGCATAAATGCGTGCAGACGCTCCAAAAGATAGATATACAAATTAAGCTACGTGAGCGCCATCGCTTGCTGGTTGTTACAGGTACGCAGCTGCTTGGAGAACTTACTTTTACCATTGATGAATAAATGAAAGGAGGCCTATATGAGGACTAACAAGATTATGGATGAAATCCGCGACACCATTTCTCCAGAGATGAAGATGCAGATGGAGCTTTCCGTGGCCATTGCCAACTACATTTATGATATTCTGGACGAACGCGGTATGTCTCAGAAAGACTTTGCCCGTCTGATGGGCAAGAGCGAGAACGAAGTGAGTCGTTGGCTTTCAGGGACGCACAATCTCACTATGGCAACGCTCTGCAAAATAGGCGCGGCGCTTGGTCAGCCCATCGTCAGCGTGCCAAAACGCCAAAGGGCAGTGGAAAGGGCATAAATATAGCGTTTTATACCTCTTGCATCCCTCAAATGAGTAAGCCTCGTTTGGGGGCTTGTTAAACTTCCTATGCGTCTTATTTGTGCACACATAGGCATAGCAAAGGGTGGCTTGCATACGTTTCGTTTGTCGTATACAAGCCACCCGCTATGAGGTGGTGAGGCGCACTCGCGCTTGGTGTGAAGCGGCCAGCTTTGGTGTAGACCGGAGCGGCCTGCCTGTGGGTGGGTTACTGTACGCTATACTTACCTTGCGTGATGGTTTCCAGCGTCAGAGGGAGGTAGACCATCTGGTAGTAGCTTGGCTCTTCTTCATAGAAGAATCCGATGCGTTTGTCGTGCTGCAAAGTCATGGTGCTATAGGCCGAACCCGTGTGACTCACTTGGTAACTGCCAGGCCAGTTTTCGGCAAAGTGTTGCGGTGTGTCGTAGTCGGCAGGTGTACGCAGTTCTTTCCAGTAGATGGTGACGTTGCTGCGGTTTGGCCCAGCGGGTATGCTTTGTAGCACGAGTATGGTGGGACGGTTGGTGGCGCACTCGCGCACGTGGAGAAGTAGAATCTCGCCGTCTGTGGCGCGGCCTTGGTTCTTGATGCCACCTGCTACTTCGTCGGTGGCTACGGGTGTGGCCCATTGGCCTGCGCCAGTGCGCGTGTCGCTGTAGCTGAAGATGTTGAAGTATCGTCCGTGGTCTTTGCGGCTACTTAGGAGTACTGATCCGTCTGGTAGTTCCTCGCATTTGGGTTCGTCGCCTCGCGGTGCGGGACTCTGAGTGGGCGAGCCTAAGAGTTGCCAAGTGCGTCCGAAGTCGTCGCTGTAGATGACGAAATTGCCCCCGTGGGTACAGAGCGCGCCATACACACGATAGTAGTCGCCTACCTTCACTTTGCGGCTCTGACAGATACGCCCGCTACCCATGAATAGGCCATTGATGCGATTTTGCAGGAGACCTTCGAACACCATGCTGGTTAGGTCTATGGGTTCTTGACACCACTGCCACCGTCCTGTGCGGGCATCACGTGTGGCATGTGTGCTGACGATGCGTTGGGTGTGGCCTATCTTACTGCTCCAATAGGGTACGTCGCCTGCGCAGCATACGAGCAGTAGTTCGTCGCGTTCGCTGTCGGCCACTAAGCATGCGTCGCCATAACCGCAGTCGTTGCCTGGATTACCTGTTCCTGCGAGTACGGTAGTGGGATACGACCATGTGGCACCGTTGTCGCGCGAGGTGCGCATGAGTATGTCCACACGTCCGTAGCCGATATCGTTGCCGCAGGGACGTATGTCGGACAAGGCGATGAGGTCGCCGTTCTTAGCGGTGGCTATGGCGGGTATGCGATAGGGATAGCCCGTGTAGTCGCCCGTGTGGAAGAGCACGGTCTGGGCGGTGCTTGCCATGGTCAGTGTAGCGATGGCAAGGAGTGATGCTAAGCGTTTCAAGGGTATTTAGTTTTTTAGTCAGCGTTTCACGTCCTTGGTCGCCAATGGGGTGGAGCTTAGACGTGAGAGACGCTGCGCGGTTAGTATGAATCGAAAACAGAGTGGTAGTTGCACCTCAATAGGGATGGTATCGGTCTGGCCTATGAGAGAGCTATTGCGGTATGCCTGCGCGTGCCGTTTCGTCAGTCTCGCACACAGGCAGTTCGCATTTGTAGCGCAAATATACGAAGAAAAGTCTGTATATAGTCCATCCTTGCTGTTGAAGCATTGTGATGCCCCGTTCGATACGCTTGCGGAGGAGGACTACATGGCGACTTTTTGTCCGTTGCGAATGTAAACGCCTCCCTGAGCGGGGCGTTCGACCCTGCGACCTTGAAGGTCGTAGAGTGCAGCAGAGGAGGTCGTTATCAATGGGGGACGAATGGCTGTAAGTACATCGCTGCGCTCAAACTGCCAGAAAGCGGCTCCCCAGTCGCGCGGACGTAAGATTTGTGTGCCCGAACCGTTACTGTACCAGCTGTATACGGACGAGGGTTCGAGGATGGTTACCCCACTGGCTTCGGCGGTGGCTCCACGGCGCAGCGTCCAGCGCGTGGCCTTTGTGCCAAGATGGAGTTCGGCAGCCGAGGTGATGCTGGCAGGAACGACGTAGAGCGAGAGGTCTTGCTTGGGATGGATGCTCACCGTGCCGTCGGCATGACGAAAGACAGCCCACAGTGCTGTAGTGGCATTGCGTGAACCCGCACTAACCTTTTGGGTGGAGAGATTGGCCACGGCATAGCCACCGTGCCATACGTTCTTGATGTAGTAGAAGTATCGTTCGTCGATTTCCTCGCTATAGCTCTTCAGGGGTATAGCGAGAAAAGCGTTGTAGGCTTCTACCAAAGCATTGTAGGTCGTTTCGCTGACATAGCCTGTGGCGAGGGCTTGCTGAGCGGGTGTATACACTTCGTTGCGCAAGAGGGCAAGGGCTTCATCGGTGGGTTGGCCATCTTCGCCAGCATCCTGAGCAAGCCATTTAGATGCTCTGCGCACCAAGCCCTCGGTTTCAGCGGTGAAGTCGGTCACTTCTTCGAGATACCAAGTGCCAGGATAGCATACTGACAGAGAACTCTCCGTACCAATATTGCCCGAGGGCTGCGCATAGAGGCCATAGCTACCTGTCTTGATGGTGACTGCACCGTGTACATAGGTATAGGCCGTACCATTGCCGCCCGTACTCGACTTGGTGCTGCGGGCTATCTTCACCACGCTTCCCATACCATCGATGACTGTTGCGCCTGCCGCACTGATTTGTATGCCGCGAGTGCCTACGACGGTGCAGAGGTGCAGATTGCCGTCTGCATCTTGTTCAAATCGGAAGAGCTCTTCGGGTTCAATCTGCTGGGTGTAGTGGAAACGTAGTCCATTGCCAGACAGATAGGCCGACGACCCGATGTATTTGGTCTTGTAGTAGGTGGCTGCAGAGAGTATGCGATAGACTCTACCAGGTTCGGGCATCGTCAGTGCAGCATTCTTGAACGTGTTGAGCTGTGTGGTAGACACCTTACCTTCGTCTACCGCCTGACGCAGTGCGTCGTAGGCTTCAACGGAGGGATAGCCCGCCTTACCTGGATGTCCCTCGGAGAGATACTGCTGAGCTGCCGCCAAGTTGCGTTGAGCTACCGTGGTGCGTGGCGCTTCAATATAGTGCTTAGCAAAGGTGAGGCCTAAACGTTCGAGCAGTGGAGCGTGGTACTGCAAACGTGCGCGAAATTGGTCGAAGTTGCGATGTTCCTGTGCCGTCCATCCCACCTCGCTCAGTGCCAATGCGCGCGGGAAGATTTGGTATTCCAACTCATCGTTGTCGGCTATGGCTTCTGCCCACAGGTTAGCCTGAGTACCAAGCACCATATCTGAATAAGCCCCCGCGCTGGACGTGGGGTTGAGGTTGTACACACTCTCCACCGTGTTCACACTGTTGTCACCATATCCGCCTTGATAGACCTCACAGAGGTCGGCCTGCGACGTAGTGCATTGCATCTGATCCCAGTAGTTGGGGTAGATAGGCGTGGCAATGCTTCGGAAACCGAGCTGGCCTGCCGTTTGTGTGTAACCCAAGCTGCGCCATGCCATCACGATAGGTTTGAACTGATAGCGCGAATCCCAGTTCTCGGCCAATTCGTCCCATACGACCACGTCCTTGTTGTACGTCGCTTTGAGCCAAGTACCCAGTTCGTTGACCAACCAAGGTTGCACTTGATTGACATTAGTGAGTTGGTTGTCACTCATAAACTGCGTGAAGAGCGCATCTCCCTTGTTGACCAGTGCTTGCCAATCTGACGTGGGACATTCATCGCCCCCGATGTGGATATAATCAGAAGGGAATATCTCGGCCATATAGCCCAATACGGTTTTCAAGAAACTGATGACCTCGGGCTTAGCCACGTTGAGCGGTGTGGTGGATATGCCCTCGTCTATGCGCACCTCGTAGGCACGCGTCTCGTCGCACGAGAATGAGGGGTAGGCCGTGATGGCAGCCACCATGTGGCCTGGTAGGTCTATTTCTGGATAGCAAACGATGCCGCGCTTGAGGGCATAGTCTACGATTTCTCGTAAGTCGTCGAGCGTAAAGAAACAGCCCTCACCATAGGGTGTGTCGTCAAAGAAATGTGGGTCAGTACCCTTGTTGGTGAGCGAGCCAGCGCGTATAGCCCCTTTGGTGGTGAGAAGGGGATACTCGGGTATCTCTATGCGCCATCCTTGGTCGTCGCTCAGGTGCATGTGTAGACGGCTCATCTTGTAGAGTGCCATCGCATCAATAATCTTCAGCACTTCAGCTTTCGGAAACCAGTGGCGCGAGAAGTCGAGCATAAGACCGCGATGCTCAAAGCGCGGAGCGTCGGTGATGGATAGGCAGGGAAGTCCCGCACTTTGGCTCACATCGGCGAGCAAGGCCACTTGGCGCAAGGTCTGAAGGGCATAGATAAATCCGAGCTGCGTGCTTGCGGAGACGAGAATACCCTGCTCGGCATGGATTTGAAGCCGATAGGCCGCGGGTTGCAAAGAAGCGTCGTGTACAAAGTGTAGCGTACCCATCGTGGCTTGCACCGTGTCGGTCTGCACTACGGTCTGCACATCAGCCAATACCTGTTGTAGATTGATGCGGAGCGTATCGCCTAATAGTTTGACCTCCTGCGGAAAAGGAATGAGCGGCAATTTGACTTGCGCCTCGTTGTAGGCTTCTAACTCTGCGTAGTCTGTTTCAGAAACAAAAGATACAGCATTGCCCGTATCGTCTGTGTCCCAAAGCCCTATGTTGTTGCCTAGAGCCGAACCGCCGAACTGATTCATCGCGATGGCAGACTGTCCTGCGGGGCGTATCTCGAAGCCCGTGGCTACGGCGACGATACTAAATGCAGATGTACCCGTTGGGGCAGAGGCGGCATAGATTTTTCCGTCTTTCGATACGGTATTGGCATACAGCGTGAGACCCGCCCGAGAAATGATGGTGTAGGTGTTGTCTGATTGGCGTAGAAACTTGAACCACTGTGTATCAGTGTTGGCATCCCTCTGCGTGCGACAGATGCCCGTGCCATTGGTGGTTAGTATGCCGCCAGACGATACAAAACGAATTTGATACCACGACTCGTTTCCCTCGGTAGAGGGTGTCGGTAGTGCGTCTGCCCGTGCCATAAGTCCTAAGAGCAGACCGCAAAGAATGAGAGTAAGTTTTTTCATAATAGTTCTGTCTGTAAATAAAAGGAAATCTGCTTTATATCGATGATTATTTATGTAACTATAATCTCTTCCTGTTTTGATACATCAACTCTTTAGCCCACAAAATAAGTAAACGTCTATGGATATCGTGCGTGGACAAACTCTTCTAAGATACAACAAGGTAGGAGCAGAAGATTATTGTCCGAAATAAGCCTTGGGATTCAGCTTGTCCAAGTAGGGCAGAGCATCGGTTAGTGTGCGATGCTTACTTTCAAAATATTGCAGCAAAACAGGGTCGTCTTGAAGTTTGTCTTCAGACACGGCCAGTTGAGTTTGCTCGGCATATTCCACCGCTAATTGCAGGCTTTGCACCATGGCATTGTAGGCCACGAGATAACGATAGTGGCGGCTCATTTCGTCCCATGCTTTCTGGATAGCTGCGGTGTTGAGCGCAGCACTCTTGCGCACATAGGCTAACTTGCCTAAATAGGCACATGCCCAATATGCCCCTTCGTCACCCAAGAGGAACAAAGGCATTGCTGCCATCTTCGTGACCTGAAGCATGGTGTCAATAGACGATGCGTAGAGGGTGGCCTCGCCTTCAGCACGTACCTCAATGAGCTGAGGTATACGTCTGGCCTGTAGTTCTTCGATATACTTCAAAGAGTCAAGTTCAAAAGGAGACTGTGCCCATGCGGTGAGGGACAACGAAAGTAGTACAAAAAGTAAAGTAGATATGCGTTTCATGACTGAGTATGAGGCTGAATAGAGGTTTTCAAATGGTGTTTGCGAAGCAAAAGTAAGTATTATTATTGAAATTGGCGTATTTTTGCGCCGCTTAAACCCATAGGCTGAAAATCTCTATAAGCAGAATATGCAGAATATACGTAACATCGCGATAATCGCACACGTAGACCACGGAAAGACAACCTTGGTAGACAAGATGCTGTTGGCTGGTGGTCTGTTTAGACAAAACCAACAAGCAGGCGAACTGATACTTGACAACAACGAATTGGAACGAGAGCGTGGTATTACGATTCTCTCCAAGAATGTTTCTATTCGCTATCGCGATGTGAAGATAAATATTATAGACACTCCTGGACACAGCGACTTTGGTGGTGAGGTGGAGCGAGTGTTGGGCATGGCCGATGGTTGCCTATTGCTCGTAGATGCTTTTGAAGGCCCCATGCCGCAAACCCGTTTTGTCCTGCAAAAGGCCTTGCAGTTAGGTTTGAAACCCATCGTGGTGGTCAACAAGGTGGACAAGCCCAATTGTCGTCCAGAGGAGGTTTATGAAATGGTGTTCGACTTGATGTTTGAACTCGGTGCCACGGAAGAGCAACTTGACTTCCCCGTGGTGTATGGCTCGGCCAAACAGGGATGGATGGGCGAAGATTGGAAGAAGCCTACGCAGGACATCACCTATCTCATGGACAAAATTGTCGATGTGATTCCTGCGCCCGCCCGCCGTGAGGGTACGCCGCAATTGCTTATTACGGCTCTTGATTACAGCAACTATACTGGGCGCATAGCAATAGGCCGAGTCCATCGTGGCACGCTCATCAATAATCAGACCATCACCATTGCGCATCGCGATGGCACGATGGAGAAGACAAAGATTAAAGATATACAAACCTTTGAGGGAATGGGACGCGCCACTGCCGAGCAGGTAGAGAGCGGAGATATCTGTGCCGTCATAGGTTTGGAACACTTCGAAATAGGCGATACCATTTGCGATAGCGAGACGCCCGAACCGCTGCCTCCGATAGCCATAGATGAGCCCACCATGTCGATGCTCTTCACAATCAATGATTCACCTTTCTTTGGTTCAGAAGGCAAGTTCTGTACCTCACGACATATCGGTGAACGTTTAGAGAAAGAGTTAGAAAAAGACTTGGCACTGCGTGTGCAACCCCGAGGTACTGACTCGTGGATAGTATCGGGTAGGGGAGTGCTTCATCTGTCCATACTCATAGAGACCATGCGTCGTGAAGGATATGAGCTGCAAGTAGGTCAGCCCCAAGTTATTTTCAAAGAGATAGACGGTGTGCGTCACGAACCCATAGAGGAACTAACCATCAATGTCCCCGAGGAGTTCGCCAGTCGTATGATAGATATGGTGACGCGTCGTAAAGGAGATATGACACAGATGCAGACCTTAGGCGGCAGGGTAGATATCGCTTTTGATATTCCCTCGCGCGGTATCATCGGGCTGCGTACCAATGTACTCACTGCTTCTCAGGGCGAAGCTATCATGGCACATCGGTTCAAAGAATATCAGCCCTATCGTGGTGAACTCACGCGTCGTACCAATGGTTCGATGATTTCTATGGAAAGTGGTACAGCGGTGGCCTACAGTATTGACCATTTACAGGATCGCGGACGTTTCTTTATCTCACCTCAGACCGAGGTCTATGCTGGACAGGTTGTGGGTGAACATGTACACGAAAAAGATTTGGTCGTGAATGTGACGCGCACCAAGCAACTTACCAATGTTCGTGCCAGTGGTACAGACGAGAAAGCGCGCATCATACCACCTGTTCTCTTCTCGTTAGAAGAGATGTTGGAGTATATCAAGGAGGATGAATACGTAGAAGTCACTCCCAAAAATCTGCGTATGCGCAAAATTATTCTTGACCACTTGGCACGCAAACGTGCTGGCAAGGAGTAGACCGTTTTTTTGCAGTCCTATCTATTCCGTTTATATAATACTCAGGTTGTTCCGTGAGATGCTTAGCTCACAAAGTGTGGGCGAAGCGTTGGAGTTTATGCATTGTAGTCCAGAATGAAAAAGCCTATCAGTGTAGATGAAGCCTTTGCGCGTGTCGCAGCTCGATGCGCTCGTCAGGAATGTTGTAGATGGGACATTGGGAATGCCTTGCAGAGATGGGGATTACCATCAAGTGATATCGAAAAGACCTTGATGCGTTTAGAGGCTGAAGGCTATATCGATGAACAGCGCTATGCCAAGGCTTTTGTTCACGACAAATCCCATTATGATCGATGGGGACCACGAAAAATTCAGGCTGCATTGCAAGCCAAACGGATTGCAAACCATGACATCTCTACAGCTATCAATGCCTTGCCGCAGTCGCTTTTCCGTAAAAATCTCTCAGACCTATTGGCCACCAAAGCGCGGATGATAGGCGTTGAAACTCAAACAGAGTTAAGCGAAGAAGAAACACTGTTGCTTCGACGCAAAACGCGTGAACGCTTGTTGCGCTTTGCCCTTAGTCGTGGATACGATATGGGTATGGCTTTGGCACTCATAGACGAATGTTGACACGCCGCCCAGTGTCACCTACTTAACTTTACAGAAATACGCTTTTTGGCACAAACACAAAGAAAGAGGGTGTGCTATTTTGACACACCCTCATAACAAAGTCTTGGCTTGAGAAAGTCGGGGCTTTGCGTAAAAAAGAGGATGTGCCTATTTTGAAACAACCTCTCCAAGCGGTTTTAGGTTTCCATTTGACTATTAGAGCTTCACGACACTTTTTTAGGTCTCCATTTGACTATTAAGCCAGTTTTTTAGCGTTCTGCCGCCCTGACTTCGTCATTGCGCCTCCCAAAATTCTTCTTCAAACATTTTTGCTATGGGCTTGTGCCGTTTCATGGGTATTGTCTTGATAAAGTGTTTCTTATTGTTGGGCATATAGATGCTGATGGTGGTTAGAGTCTTTGCCATGTTCAGAATTTTGTCCACACTTAATTTGATGTCAGAGAGTTTGAGCAGCCGTTCTAGTTCCTTGTATACCTTCAGTGCTACGAAGCAGATGCAGATATGAGCTTCGATTCTTCTGCGGGTAAAGTGGAACATGGGGCGTATCTCTATCTTGGATTTGGCTATGCGGAAAGCCTTCTCTACGTTCCAAAGGTTATGA
>JAFVCB010000008.1 GCA_017479555.1 Bacteroidaceae bacterium
CATGAAACAGAAATTGATGCTTATCTTAGCCACGTTCGTACTGAGCGTAGGCTTGGCGACAGCTCAGACGCGTCAAGTGACTGGTGTTGTAGTCACCGCTGATCACGCAGAGCCTGTTTCGGGTGCCATGATTACCGTACGCGGAACAAATATCACCGCGTTTACGGGTTCAGACGGTACTTTCGTGCTGCAGGCCGTGCCTCTTTCGGCACGTACGCTCACCGTGAGCTGCCTCGGTATGAAGAAGCAGGATGTCGCAGTTAAAGACTTTGTGCAAGTGTTGATGGACTATAGCGAGAGCGCTCTTGACGAGGCTATCGTCGTGGCCTACGGCACCACCACACGCAACACCTTTACGGGTTCGGCCAGCGTGGTGAAAGCTGATGAAATCGGCAAGGTGCAAGTTAACACCCCCGTGGAGGCGCTCAACGGTAGGGTTGCAGGTGTGCAGTTCCGTGGTTCAAGCAACCAGCCTGGACAGGGAAGCCCCAGCATCCTCATCCGTGGTATCACTTCGGTCAATGCTTCGAGTACTCCTCTCATCGTGCTCGACGGCACACCGTTTGATGGTGACATGAACCTCATCAGCGCACAAGATATTGAGAGCATGACCGTGCTGAAAGACGCTGCTTCTACCGCCCTTTATGGTGCTCGTGCAGCCAACGGTGTCATCCTCATTCAGACCAAACGCGGTAAGAACACCGATGGTCACACCACCGTCACCGTGGATGCCAAGTGGGGAAGCAACAGCCGTGCTATACCTGACTACAACTACATCACCAGCCCCGCGAAGTACTACGAGGTGTTCTATGCAGCTCTGCGTAACTACGCTTCTGAGGTAGGTGGCTACTCTGCAGCTCAGGCACATAACTATGCGCTTAACAACCTCATTGCTGGTTCTAACGGTTTGGGCTACAATGTCTACACCGTGCCTGCAGGCCAGACCCTCATCGGTTTGAATGGTCGCTTGAACCCCAATGCTACTTTGGGAACTGTCTATGGTGACTATATGGTGATGCCTGACGACTGGGCAGACCTCATCTACAACAATGGTCTCCGTCAAGAGTACACCATCTCAGCCAGCGGCAATAGCGGCGCAGGCAACTTCTACGCCAGTGTGAACTACTTGAACAACGAAGGTATCACCATCGCCAGCCGCTTTGAGCGTATCACCAGCCGCTTAAAGACAGAATACCAAGTGAAAGACTGGTTGCGCTTGAGTGGAAACTTCATGTACGCTCACTATCGCAGCAACTACCTCGACAACAATGGTGAGGACAGCTATTCTGGTAACCTCTTCAGCTATGCTACTGTAGGTCCTATCTACCCTGCCTTGATTCGCGACCTCAATGGTAACACCGTCTACGATCCCATCAGCCGCACCTTGTTGTATGACTACGGAGATGGCATGTTGGGTGCTAACCGTCCTTACCTCTCACAGGCTAACCCCCTGTCGCAGGTACAGCTCGACCGCAACCGTGCTGAAGGTAATACCTTCCGTGCAGAAGGCGTAGCAGAGATTTCGTTCTTGAAAGATTTCAAGTTCACCTCTCGCAACACCGCTTTCGTGGACGAGACACGTTTCCATCAGACCACCAATCCTTGGTTCGGACAATATAGCTCACAGAATGGTAACGTAGTTGTAGAACACTCACGTCAGTTCACAGTCAGCTACCAGCAGTTGCTCAACTGGGCGCACGTCTTCAGTCGCCACAGTGTAGCCGCTATGGTAGGTCATGAGTACAACCGCTCTCGCTCCTACGACCTCTGGGGTACACGTCACAACCAGTGGGATCCCTCTAACGACGAGTTGGCCAGTGCTGTGATTGTGGACAACACCAGTTCTTCACGTTCCGACTACAACAGCGAGCGTTGGCTCGGTCGTTTGGAGTACAACTGGGCAGAGCGTTACTTTGCTGCTGTAGCAGTGAGCCGCGAAGCTTCCAGTAACTTCCACCCCGACCACCGCTGGGGTACATTCTATGCCTTGTCTGCCGCTTGGCGTATCAGCCAAGAGCCTTGGTTTAACCTCTCTTGGGTAGACGACTTGAAGCTCAAGGCTTCTTACGGTGAGAATGGTAACGACCGCATCGGTTCGTTCAACTACATCAACACCTATGCACCTCAGAACGCAGACGGTACAGCCAGCCTCGTGCCCAACACCCTCGGTAACGAAAAGGTTACTTGGGAGACTGTGGGTAACTTCAATGTAGGTATTGACTTCTCTCTCTTCAAGGGTCGCTTGAGCGGTAGCGTCGAGTACTTCAACCGCAAGACCAGTGATATGCTCTACTTCTTCCCCTTGGCTCCCTCGTATGGTTGGAGCGGTTACTACACCAACATTGGTGACATGCGTAACAGCGGTATCGAAGTAGAACTCGTAGCCTCTATCGTTCGCACACGCGACTTCAACTGGGACGTAAACTTCAACCTCACCCACTACAAGAACAAGATTCTCAGCATTCCTGAGGAGCAGAAATCTACTGTAGTTGATGGTCACGGCGGTTTTGAGAGTGGCAACAAGTTCTTCGGTGAAGGTCTGAGCATGTACACCTTCCACCTCAGGAAGTATGCTGGTGTCAACGAGCTCGGTGAGTCCCTCTGGTACGTGAACAGTACCGATGCTGAGGGTAACACCATCCTCGAGACCACAAACGACATCAACAGTGCAGACTACTATCTCTGTGGTACTTCTCTGCCCGATGTATACGGTGGCTTTGGTACTTCTCTCACATGGAAAGGCTTTGACTTCAGCATCGACTTTGCTTATCAGCTCGGCGGTCAGGTCTACGACTCTGACTACGCTGCTGCTATGGGTGCTAACCGTGGCTCACGTGGTCGCATGATTCACGCCGACCTTCTCAAGGGCTACTCCCTCGAAGCTTTTGAGTACGATGTAGATGGCAATGTCCTCAATCCTTGGACTGGTTCTATTCCTCGCCTCATCTTCGAGACTACAGCTACACAAAATGGTGCCAGCGACCGTTGGCTCACCAGTGCCAGCTACCTCGCTTTGCAGAACATCACTATCGGCTATACCCTGCCCGCCAACCTCACCAAGCGTTTCGGCGTGAGCAAGTTGCGCATCTACGGTGCAGCTGACAACGTATGGCTCTGGAGCAAGCGTCAAGGTCTCGACCCACGTATGAGCTACGGCGGTTCGGCCAGCAACCAGTACTACTCTCCTATCCGCACCATCAGTGGCGGTGTGACTGTCACTTTCTAACCATTGTCTCACCTCAAAAAGAAATTATACAATGAAACTCTTTAAGAAATCGATATTCTTACTCGCGCTCGGTACTACCGCGCTGACGAGTTGCATCGACGAGGTGACTTCCACAACTGTGGCCACTCAGGATATGGTAGAGCAGTCAGCTTCTGCACAGACAGCGATGCTTTATGGTATCCCCTCAGCGATGCTTACCACGTCGACCGATAACCACTTCATGTTCGGCTATTCCAGTATCATGCACATCCGTGACGTGATGACTGGCGATATGGCTATGGACCAAGAGTCTGGTTACGACCAATACTGGAGCTGGGAAGAGAACGCGTACATGGGACGTGACTACAACCGCGCCAGCTACACTTGGAACTTCTACTACGACCTCGTCAATGCGGCCAACAACGTGATTTCTTCTGTAGACCCCGACAATGCCGCTGCTGAGCAGCTTGGTATCTTGGGCTCTGCCTTGGCCTATCGCGCTTTGGCTTATCTCGACTTGGCTCAGATGTACGAAGTGAAGCCCAACGACATTCTCCCCGAGACAGCACCTGGCTTCATCGGTAGTGCCAACAAGCCCGAGAACAATATCTATGGCCTCACCGTGCCTATCATCACCGAGGAAACGACCGAGGAGGATAGCCACAACACACCTCGTGCTTCGCGCGAAGAAATCTTCCAGTTCATCGAGGGCGACCTGCTCGCAGCCGTAGATTACCTCCCAGGCTTGGCACTTCGCGACAAGACTTTCCCCCACCTCGATGCAGCCTATGGCTTGCTCGCCCGCCTCTATCTCTGGCATGGCGACTACGACAAGGCTCAGGAAGCTGCTCAGAATGCCATTGACAATGCTACAGCTGGTGTCATCAGCCGCAGCGAAGGCTTGTCTTTAACCAACGGTTTCAACCAAGCCAGCGACTTCATGTGGGCAGGTCAATTCTCTAAGGAGAACCGTGCTGTAACCTCGGGTATCATCAACTGGACATCCATGATGAGTAACGAGACCTACTACGGCTACGCTGGTGGTGGTTCAGTATGGGTGATGATTGATGCCTCAATGTATGCTCGCATGAGCGACACTGACTGGCGCAAACTTTGGTTCAAGGCTCCCGAAGGCACGATGCTCGATGGCCGCAACAGCTACATTGATGACGAATGGGGAGAAGACTACATGCCCCCATTGTCCAGCCTGAAGTTCCGTCCTGGCAATGGCGAGATGAGCGACCACACCGTGGCTTCTGCTGTGGCATTCCCCGTGATGCGCGTGGAGGAGATGTATTTCATCTTGGCTGAGGCTACGGCTCGCGTAGACGGTCCTGCTGCAGGTTTGGGCGTATTGACCGACTTCATGCAGTCCTACCGCGATGCTGACTACAGCAGCGAGGCTACCAGCTTGGACGATGTCATCGACGAGATTATCTTCCAGAAGCGCGTAGAGCTTTGGGGTGAAGGTCTCACGTTCTACGACATCAAGCGCCTCAATATGCCTGTTACACGTGGATATGTGGGTTCCAACCACGATCCTCTCTATCAGTACAACACCACCACCTTCCCAGGTTGGATGAACCTCGTGATTCCCCGTACAGAGGAGAACAACAACAATGCAGTCTACGACTTCCGTACTCCCGACCCCACCGACAAGTACTTGCCTTGGGGTGAAGAAGAGGAAGAAGCGGTTGCAGTGCGCCACAAAACGCTTAAACTCAAATAATCTGTAAGCATTATGAAGAATCTGTTTAAATATGCATTCGCGCTCGTAGCCAGTGCCCTCATGATGAGTGCCTGCACCGACGAATACGAGTACGATGTCCCCGCAGCCTACGAAGGTGCTTATATCACCAGTGACGCCGCCTCCTATACGTTTACTCCCGCCGACGAGCAGCAGACGTTCAGCGTGAAGGTGGTTCGTCCACAGGGAGGCCCTGCAAAGACCATTCGTATACAGAGCGACAACGAACTCTTCGAGGTGCCAAGTTCCGTAACATTCGAAGAGGGTCAGACGGAGGCAGAAATCACCGTGACTGCTGATCTTGCTCCCGGTCAGACCGAGACATTGCACATCACACTGCCCGAAGGTACATACGACCTCAACTACTTTGGCGGTACGTTCACCGTCACCGTGAACTGCGAGTTCATTTGGGAAGAAGCTGGTAAAGCCATCTTCTACGACTATGCATTCACTGGTGCAGAGAACTTAGTTGATGTAGAACACGCTGTAGGTACTAACCTCTACGTGCTCAAAGCTCCTTTCCGCCAGGGTTACGACATCCAGTTCTACCTCGATGACGACTATAACGCGCTCACACTACCTGCTTCTCAGCAGACAGGTTTCGTACACAGCACTTATGGTGCAGTAGAGATGGTTTACAACCCACAGGAGGCTGGCTTCTTCAACGATGGCTATGAGTTCGCCATGTACGTTCGCTTCAACGTATCAATTGGCTCCTTCGGCTTGGCTTGGTTCTACTTCGACTGGATTGAAGGCTATCCCGGAGAATAGTTGAAACAATTGCTTACAGTGATCTGTAAGTCCATGTAATAAATGAAGCGGGAGGTATTCCAAAAGGAGTGCCTCCCGCTGTTTTTTTTGTGCGCTTGCGTAGGGTCTGCCGCCCCACCGTTTTATCGACTTACCGACACTAATTGTTAGCAATCGAAATTGGGTATGTTTGCTCAACTTTATATAATGTACGCCCACTTCTCTTGCGCCTATTTTACTCGATAACCGATGCGTGAATATCAACGTGCAATCATAAAAACATCCTGTCGGCCTAATGATGGATGCGGGATTATTCCTCCTCGTTTAGGCGCGGATGCGCTTTGGCGTATTGTTCTTTCAAGTCAGAAATGGACACATGCGTGTAGACCTCCGTGGTGATCATATTTTCGTGTCCTAAAAGCTCCTGCACGGCACGTATGTCCGCGCCGTGATTGAGCATGAGGGTAGCAAACGTGTGGCGCAGCACGTGCGGTGTGCGCTTGTGGATGGACGATACGGCAGTGATATGCTGCTTCACGATGCCGCGTACCTCGTCGGGGCGCAGGGCTTTCCCGTCTTGGCGTATAAAGAGCAGTCCTAAGCGCGAGTGACAAACGGCTTCGCGCAGTGGTAGGTAGAGTTCCAACGCTTCGCGCAGCTCCTTGCCGAAAGGCACGATGCGCTCCTTGTTGCGCTTTCCCAATACCTTGATTTCGTTTTTGCCCATCTCGATACGCTCTATGCTCAGCCCCGAGAGTTCCGAAAGGCGTATGCCCGTGGAGCAAAGCATGAGCAGCACCAGCCGGTCGCGCTGCCCCTCAAACGTATGTGGATAGACCAGCGTGTCGAAGAGTGCGTTCATCTCTTGCTCTTTGAGAAACTCGGGCAGCCGTTTCGACACCTTGGGGTTGCTCACCAAGTGAGCAGGGTCTCGCGCGACGACACCCATGCGCATCAGATAGCGAAAGAACGAGCGCGTGGCCGAGAGGTGCTTGCGCATCGTGCGTTTGTCCGTCCCCGCGAGCAGCGAAGCGCCTATCCAGTTGCGTATCATGTCGCTGTCCACGTCTTCCCAACCCACGCCTTCGCAGTAGGTGTCTACATAGGCGCGCAGCAGCGTGAGCGAAGTTTGATAGGTAGCGAGGGTCAACCCCGAATATCCCCGTTCAGCCAACAGATAGTCTAAAAAACGTTTGATTTCCTCCATTATCAAGCAAAATTACAACTTTAATTCGGCTTTCTTCAAGCCATTTGCTTGATAATTGATAAAAATTGAGCGATAAAATGCTTCGTATTTGGATTTTTTCTAACTTTGCAGCCCGAATAGATAATAATAAACAAAAAAAGCATACACAATGATTATTGTACCCGTAAAAGAAGGCGAGAACATAGAACGCGCCCTCAAGAAGTTCAAGCGCAAGTTTGATCGTACTGGCATCAACAAAGAGCTTCGCCGTCGTCAGCAGTTTGACAAACCCAGCGTAGTAAAGCGTTTAGCCATGGAGCACGCTATCTACGTGCAGAAGCTCCACAGAGCCGAGGACTAATGCTGCGGTACGCCCTGCAAGCGTTTGTTCGCAGCGCCTATCGACACTACGTCTCCCTGCCACAACGTTTGCGGCCAAGGCCTGCCTTAGTACTTATTGCAGGCTTTGAATACGTACAGCAAGCGTACCGAAAGACAAACTTTTTGCGCAAACACCCTCGCAGCATCCGCCATGATGATGACTGCGAGGGTGTTTGCGTGATGGTGCAGATGCCTATGCGTACAGGCAGACATTTAGTTGCAAACGTAAGCATATCGAAAGCTCGACTTTTTTTGAGCGAATAGGGTGGGGGACAATGTGGGCAAATGCGTATCTTTGCCACGGAGAGAAGAAGCCCATCCTCCAACGTCCGAAAATCGGGCTTAGAAAGGGGGCGAAACTACATAGGCAGGTAGGAAATGCTACATGCCTATGTAGTTTTTTCTGCCTGCCTATGTAGTTTTTTCTGCGTCAAAGGTCGTCCCGACCACCTCCGTTGCCCGCTTTTTTACCTCCAATCGCCTACTTTTTGCGTCAATTTCGCGTTCTCGCACATCCTTTCCAGAGCCCATCCCCCCGCTTTTTTTATTTTTCAATTCCTACGTCTAAACACCGCCGTCCACGACAGCAACCACCCGATTAGGGAGTACCTCGCGCTTCCTCGCACACCATGCAGAGAGAAAGCATTCCGCCCGTGCGCATCGCCCGCAAACGCCCGTGCGCATGCAAAAACTGCTTGTTTGTTTGCCCTTTTGCCCAATACAAAGTATCTTTGCGCCCAGAAAACAAACGTATGTTTCATTTAGAGAATAGGTGACGCGACACGCTCGCCTATATCACACGTAGGAATGATTCTAACCCTTCTTCTGGCGCTTGTGGGCATCGCGATGGTGATGTTAGGTGCTCAGTGTCTCACGGACGGAGCTTCAGCCGTGGCTCGACGTATGAGTATTCCGCCCATCGTGGTGGGGCTCACCGTGGTAGCGATGGGAACCAGTGCGCCAGAGCTTTTCATCAGTCTCACATCCGCACTCCGTGGCACCGCAGATATAGCTGTGGGCAACGTGGTGGGCTCCAATATCTTCAACACACTGCTCATCGTCGGTGTTGCAGCCCTTGCCTCGCCGATGATATTGGCTAAGAATACCGTCAAGCGCGAAATCCCCGTGGGCATAGCAGCTACCGTGTTGCTCCTCCTATTGGTCTGCGACAGAGAGATATCGCGTCTCGACGCACTCATCTTCTTCATTGCCTTTGTCGTATTCATGGGCTTCACGGTGCGCAAGGGATTGCGTGGTAGGCAGAACGCGTCTCACGATATGCCCGATGCATCCACGCCCGCACCCATGGCTTGGTGGCGCTCGGCAGTTTATATTGTGGGCGGTTTGGTGGCCTTGGTGTGGGGCAGCGACCTCTTTGTAGATGGCGCTGTAGAGATAGCCCACGCCTTCGATGTGAGTGAGGCCGTCATAGGCCTTACCATCGTGGCTGGCGGAACATCGCTGCCCGAATTGGCTACCACTGTGGTCGCATCGCGCAAGGGGCATAGCGAAATCGCCATAGGCAATGTATTGGGGTCGAACGTGTTCAACATCTTGATGATACTGGGTGTGACAGGTCTCGTATCGCCGCTATCCTTGTACG
>JAFVCB010000046.1 GCA_017479555.1 Bacteroidaceae bacterium
AAGAACATGCAGAACAATGACTTTGAATAAAGACAGAAAACGAAAGCATATCGACACTGCCACAGCACTCCGAATACATACTCTGCTTTCTGCACCAAACAGCATTTTTCTGCATCATTATCGCGAAAATGAGGTAGAAAAACAATCTAATGAGGCAAAAACAACTACTTTTGCAGCGTCAGAGAACGTATTTCGCGTATGCACGCTTTTAAGAACGAGCAGGTTACAAGAACACTGCTAACCCCCGAAATCGTACAAATGCTCACTGCGCTTCATGAGCATCGAGGACGGCAGGAGTTTTTTATCGAAGCCGAGCCAGATGTGCTGTCGGCATTACTGGATTTAGCCAAGGTTCAAAGCACCAAAGCATCTAACAAGATAGAGGGTATTTTTACATCAGATGAACGTTTAGAAGCCTTGGTTAGGGATAAATCCGCGCCGCGCAATAGATCCGAAGAAGAAATTGCAGGCTACCGAGAAGTGCTGGCCACCATACACGAAAGCTATCCATACATCCCCGTGCGTCCGAGCAGCATCCTACAACTGCATCGCGACTTATATAGTTTCAGCAGTAGCGATTTGGGAGGAAGATTTAAGGACTCAGACAACATCATTGCTGAACAGAAAGCTGACGGAATGAGACATGTACGTTTTCAGCCCACACCCGCCTACCAAACACCAGAGGCTGTGGAAAAGTTGTGCCAATCATGGGCTGAAATGCAAGCTACGAAAGAGACAGACCCCTTGCTACTTGTTCCCATATTCGTCTTGGATTTTCTCTGCATCCATCCGTTCAATGATGGGAATGGCAGGATAAGCCGCCTGTTGACACTGCTCTTGCTGTATCAGTGTGGCTATATCGTAGGAAAGTACATAAGCCTCGAAATGCTTATTGAAAAGACCAAGGAAACTTACTACGAAACACTACAAGCATCTTCTACACAATGGCACGACAACAGCAACGACTACACACCATTTGTCAAATACTACTTAGGCATTCTGCTCAAAGCCTACAAAGAGTTTGAAGACCGCGTGGCACACCTCCATCATCGTATGTCAAAAGCAAATCGTGTGAAAGCCGTTTTTAATCAAACACTTGGAAAAGTGAGCAAAGCCTATATAGCGGAGCATTGCCCCGACATCAGTTTGACAACGATAGAACGCACGCTCAAGGAACTGCTCGATGAGGGATATATCAGCAAAGTAGGGGCAGGCCGAGCTACGGCATACGTCAAACGATAACTCCCGAAGCCGCCTGTTTGGTGGCTTTTCTCTGAAAAGCGAGCGGAACTATTTTTTTCCCTCTTGTCAGTAGATGTTTCGGCAAAGCGTTTGAGATTTTGCCGCAAGCCCCACATTTTATAAATCAAGCCTAAGTTTTCAAGAATTTAGGCTTAATTTTTACAAACTTAGGCTTAGTTTGTGAAAACTTAGGTTAGATTTATAGAATACAACCTACATCGTAGAAAAACCTGCACCATCTTGAGAAGAAACAGCTATGCTGCCGAAACGAAACCACTGCACCCCTCGCGGCCTGCGAGCAAAAAGCCACTCGAAAGAACCACTACGACACCAAAAACAAAGGCAAACAGCGCGCAATTAAAGCAATTTAAGATTAACGGTTTGCAACCTGCACAAAAATTCGTACCTTTGCCCGAAATTATGTGTACCATCCACAAAGGCACACATACCATCAACAAGAAAGGAAAAACAATGGGAAAAATAATAGCTCTAACTAACCAAAAAGGCGGTGTGGGTAAGACCACCACTACCATCAATCTGGCAGCCTCGCTGGCCACCTTGGAGAAGCGTGTGCTGGTCATCGACTCCGACCCACAGGCCAACGCCTCATCGGGATTGGGAGTAGACCTGAGCAAAATCGACTGCTCGCTCTACGAATGCCTCATCGGTGAAGCACAGCCCCGCGAAGCCATCTACACCACCGATATCGAAGGCCTCGACATCATACCCTCGCACATCGACCTCGTAGGTGCTGAAATAGAAATGCTACAGTTCGAGGGACGAGAATTTATCATCAAAAACATGCTCGCACCCCTCTCCAACGAATACGACTATATACTCATAGACTGCTCCCCCTCGCTCGGGCTCATCACCGTCAATGCCCTCTCGGCAGCCAACAGTGTGATTATCCCCGTTCAGTGCGAGTACTTCGCGCTCGAAGGCATCGGGAAGCTGCTCAGCACCGTGCGTATCATCAAAAAGAAGCTCAACCCCCAATTAGAGATAGAGGGTTTCCTGCTGACCATGTACGACAGTCGGTTGCGCTTGGCCAAACAAATCTACGACGAGGTGAAACGCCACTTCCAGGAGCTTGTGTTCCGCACCGTGATAGGTCGCAACGTCAAGCTCAGTGAGGCACCAAGCCACGGACTGCCTATCATACTCTACAACGCAGAGAGTCGCGGTGCCAAGGACTACCTCGCGCTGGCCAAAGAGATTATCAAGAAAAACAGCCGTAGCGCATAGTTCTGCATCCCGCCTACTCACGCCCACGCACAGCTTGGCTGCCGCAAACACAAAGGTACAAAAAAAATAACAGCAAGATATAATGCCCGTCAAAAAGAAATATCCAGCATTAGGACGTGGACTCGATGCCCTCATCCACACCGAGGAGACCATACAGACCGCAGGCTCTTCGAGCATCCACGAAGTAGACATCGACCAGATCAAAGCCAACCCCAACCAGCCCCGACGCGAGTTTGACAAGACCGCACTGGCAGAGCTCGGACAGAGCATTCGTGAGTTTGGCATCATACAGCCCATCACCCTGCGTCAGCGCGAGGACGGCACCTATCAAATCATCAGCGGAGAACGACGCTATAGAGCCTCGCGCGAGATAGGACTCAAGAAAGTTCCCGCCTACATTCGCACCGCCGACGACGAGAACATGATGGAGATGGCACTGGTAGAGAACATACAGCGCCAAGACCTCAACCCCATCGAAATAGCATTGGCTTATCAGAAACTCATCGAGCAATACAACCTCACGCAGGACCAACTCTCGGAGAAAGTGGGCAAAAATCGCGCCACGATTGCCAATGCCCTGCGTCTGCTCAAGCTGGCAGCTCCTGTACAGCTCGCTCTGCAAGACAAACAGCTCGACCAAGGACACGCACGCGCCCTCCTGTCGCTCAACGACCCACAGCTGCAGACCACCCTTTGCCATGACATCATCGAAGGCGGGTACAGCGTAAGGCAAGTCGAAGAGATGGTCAAGCAGCTCAACAGCGGAGAAGCCATACAAAGCGGCGCGAAAACACTCAAAAAGAAAGGGTCGGCACTGCCACAAGAGTACGACACGCTCAAAGCCCGCTTAGCTGGTTTCTTCAAGACCAAAGTGCAAATGACATGCTCCGCAGCAGGCAGAGGACGCATCACCATACCCTTCAACAGCGAAGAAGAACTCTTCAACATCATCGCGCTCTTTGACAAGATGAAACACTAAGCCCCTACCCGCCCCATGCGACGCACCTTGCTCATCCTGCAACTCCTCATAGGTCTGACCATCACCACAAAGGCACAGACCACAGACAGCGTGCGCCCCATTCTCTCGCCCGACGAATTGGAACTGCTCCAATCCCAGTTGGACTCCATGCTCGACGAACCCGAGCAATTCATCATACGCGACACATTCTATCTGAGCGCACACGAACGCAGACTACTCAAGCTGCAATCGTTCAACCCCGACCCCAAACGCGCCCTATGGTTAGCACTGGTGCTGCCCGGCGCAGGACAAATCTACAACCGCAAATACTGGAAGCTGCCCATCATCTACGGAGGATTTCTCGGATGTACCTACGCCCTGCTGTGGAACCAACAGATGTACAAAGACTACTCACAAGCCTACCTCGACATCATGGACGACGACCCCAACACAGCCAGCTACATGGACATGTTGCCCCCACGGTACGACATCACGGGCAAAGAAGAGCGCTTCAAGACCATCTTCAAGAACCGCAAAGACCGCTACCGTAGGTATCGCGACTTGAGTGCCTTTGCCTTTGTCGGCGTATACATCATCTCGGTCATAGATGCCTATGTGGACGCGCAACTCTCGCACTTCGACATCTCGCCCGACATCAGCCTGCAAGTGCAGCCCTCTGTCATCGACTCGCACACCTCCACGCGCCACAGCAGTAGCTACGGCATAGGCGTAGGACTACACTTTTAGCGACAACGACAAACCAACGCACACCACAGCCCATCAGTATAAACACAAACGCTTTCCCCTATCCCAATGAAGACCATCAAACATCTGCTCACAACCGTCCTACTCGCTTGCGCCACGTTCCCCAGCGCGAGTGCTCAGGAAGTAGTCACCATAGACCGCAGCCTTGGCACCAACGTCGAGTTCGACGAGACTGAGGGCATGACTATCCTCTACGACTCCCTGCTCAACGACTGGAAAGTCAAGACATACCTCTACGTAGACTCCACGTGCCAGAGCAGAGACGTTGACCCCACTTTCCCCGACAGCGTATATATAGACCGCCTGCAGCGTATACCCGCCGTGATGGAGCTGCCATACAACCACATCGTGCGCCAATACATCGACCGCTACACCAAACGCCTACGCAAGAGTGTAGCCGTCATGCTCGGAGCGGGCAACTTCTACTTCCCCATCTTCGAGGCCGAGCTCGAGCGCTACGGGTTACCACTCGAGCTCAAATACCTCCCCATCATTGAGAGCGCCCTCAAGCCCAAAGCAGTGAGCCCCGCAGGTGCTGGTGGCTTGTGGCAGTTTATGGTAGGCACAGGCAAACAGTATGGGTTGAAGGTCAACAGCGTCATCGACGAGCGTTGCGACCCCATCAAGTCCTCTGAAGCCGCTGCAAGGTATCTGCGCGACCTCTATAAAATATACCACGACTGGGCACTCGTCTTAGCCGCCTACAACTGCGGTCCAGGCAATGTCAACAAAGCTATACACCGCGCAGGTGCACGCGACTACTGGCAAATATATCCTTTCTTGCCCAAAGAGACGCGCGGATACGTGCCTGCCTTTATCGCAGCCACATACGCCATGACATACTACTGCGAACACGGCATTGCTCCCATGCGTTCTCGCTTCCCCATCACCACCGACACCATCGTCATCAACCGCGACATCTCCCTCAGACAAATCTCCGAAGTCGTCGGTATCAACCTTGAACTACTCCGTTCGCTCAACCCACAATACCGCACCGACCGCATACCTGGCAAGTCGCAGCCCTGCACACTGCGTATGCCCGACGAGATGATTCACGCCTTTCTCGACTACGGCGACGACGTGTATCGCTATCGCGCTTCTGAACTTCTCGCGCGACGCTCCGAAGTCAGCGTGCGAGGCGAACGCAGCTCGCGAACCACAGCCCAAAGCGTGCAGCCCTCAGCCCCAGCACAGTCCACAATGCCTGGTAGCACACAGCCCAGCATAGCCGCCACCGAAGCCATCGTACCGACTGAGACCAGAGTGCTTCACGCCGACACCACCATCGTTGCCCCAGTCGAGCCGCAGCGCGCCATTGGTGGTGAAGTCATAGATGTACCGCTCACCGACACGCTCGCAGTACAGCCCGAACCCGATACACAAACGACGATTATCCTCACCGATGACGACGAAGTAGAACTCCAACCTGTCCCTACCAACACCATACGCCAAACCACTGCGCCCGCACAGCCGCAACAGCCTAAAGCACAAACACAGCCGCAGACCCAGTCGCAAGGCCGTGGCCAAAGCAGAGGTCAAGGTCAAAGCCAAGGACAGGGACAAACTCGTCAGCGTCAGCAACAAGCACAGCCGCAGCCTAAACCGCAAACGCAAACGCAGTCGCAAGGCCGTGGACAGAGCAGAGGTCAAGGACAAAGCCAAGGACAAGGTCAAACTCGTCAGCGTCAGCAACAAGCGCAGCCGCAGCCTAAGCCCCAAACGCAAACGCAGTCGCAAGGCCGTGGACAGAGCAGAGGTCAAGGACAGAGCCAAGGACAAGGACAGACCCGTCAGCGTCAGCAACAAGCGCAGCCGCAGCCAAAACCTAAGCCGCACACACAAACGCAGTCGCAAGGCCGTGGCCAAAGCAGAGGTCAAGGTCAAAGCCAAGGACAGGGACAAACCCGTCAGCGTCTGCAACAAGCACAGACGCAGCCTAAGCCTAAACCACAAACGCACA
>JAFVCB010000047.1 GCA_017479555.1 Bacteroidaceae bacterium
CGACAGCTGAAGGACTGCAGAGGTTGGCGGATGTGCTGTAACGGCAGGAACGCGACGCGCTGTTGGACTTTGCATCATGCAACACCGGCAACCTTTCGTCCGCTGAGGGAGTGAGGCTGCCGGAGTTCATTCATCTTACAAAACTTAGCGCGCGACAATCTTTCCTACAAGCGGACTTGCAAGTCAGGCAGCCAACGCCAATATGTGAAAAAGCGATTTCGCATATTTCTATCTCAGCAATCTGGTTCATACGTTTCAACGCTGCAAAGATGTGTCAAAAAACTCGAACCTCCAAGAGTGGTCTAAGAATATTTTATGCGCAAGCCGCAAAATCTTACATTTTGTCAGCGATTTTCTATGTTTGATTGACAATTTGTTAACTCGAAAGGGAATTTTTATGACATCGGAGACAGTGTGCAGTGCATCGGAGGTGAAAAATGACAGGTAGGAATACGAGACGACGTAAATAGGGAATTTCTACGGCGCAGATAGGAATCTCCTACATCGTAGATAGGCAGGCGCGATGCGGCGAAACGCGCGCCTGCTTCACGAGTACGAATTGCACATTGTACGCTCTGCGCAAAATATGCCACGACATCGGACATATTTCTTTCGGCATCGGACGCATTTTATAAACTAAGCCTAAGTTCGTGAAAATTTAGCCTAAATTTGTGTAAACTTAGGCTTAGTTTGTAAGAACTTAACCTAAATTTATAGAATACATCCCAAAGCAGAAGGAAATAGAAACCGATGCGGCACAAAAAGAAGCGTGCTCAGCAGGAAAAGAAAGGCGAGCAGCAGAAAAAGAAGGGCGACGCACACGCACACTGGTCGAATACGGCTCGAAGTGCGTGCTAAGAAGCGTAAATTTGGGTAATCAGAGAGAAATACCTATCTTTGCGCTATGAATCTGTTTTTCGAACTGTTGCAAATCGCTGTGGGGCATAGGACGCAGTTCTCTCGTCAGCCTTCCGCCGATGATTGGCAGGCGCTCTACGCCCAAGCCGAGCGGCACACGCTCGTGGGCATCGCCTTTCCCGCGCTGGGGATATTGCAGGGCGAGCAACGAGCACCCAAGCAGCTATTTATGCAATGGTACGCCACAACAGAGGAGATACGTCGGCGAAATGCCACACTCAACCGCAAAGCGGTGCTTGCATCGCAGACGTTTGCCCGCGACGGCAAGCGCAGCATTCTGCTGAAAGGGCAGGGATTGGCCTTGCTCTATCCCGATGCCAGTCTGCGCATGGCGGGAGACATAGACATCTGGGTGGAAGGCTCTCGCGACGACACGGCAACCTATCTGCGTCAGTTTTGTCCCAATGAGGAGGTGGTTTATCACAACATGAGTTTCCCGGCCTTGAAAGACGTGGAAATCGAAGTCCACTTCACGCCCTCGTGGTTCAATAATCCAGTGGCCAATCGTCGTTTCCAACGCTGGTGCAAGGCGCAGCAGGAGCGCCTGTTTGCCCACCGCGTGACGCTTCCAGACACCACGGCGGAGATTAGTATACCAGACGCGGCTTTCAACCGCCTATACGTGATGCAGCACATCTATCGCCACCTCTTCGGCGACGGTATAGGACTGCGCCAGGTGCTGGACTACTATTACGTGCTGCGCGAAGGCTTCGACGAAGCAGGGCGCGAAGCCACTTTGCAAGAGGTCAAACGCATGGGCATGGCGCGCTTTGCAGCCGCACTGATGTATGTAGAACAACGGGTGTTCGGTCTGGAAGACCGCTACTTGCTCTGCGAACCAGACGCAAAGGAGGGCGAATATCTGCTCTCGGAGATGATGCGGGCGGGAAACTTCGGCAAGTACGACGCGCGCATTGTCCACACGGCGGGAGAGCCTAAGTGGCACAGTTTCTTGCGTATCACGCGGCAGATATGGCACTTGGTGGGACACTATCCCGCAGAGGTGCTGTGCAGTCCACTTTGGCGGGCGTGGCACTACGTATGGCGCGTGGCAAAAGGTTATAGATAGGCACACCCCGTTGGCGAGGTCAAAAATACGAAAAAAGCTACGCTTCATCGCACTATGGAATACGGAAAAATCTTGCGCACAATCTGCCACCTACGTCCTACACAGGTGGTATACCAGATAGCGACACGCCTTCGCCGCGTACGCTTTCGCGAGGCCGTATGTCCCGCAGAGATGAAAGGCGAGAGGGGCGTAGCGTTGCACACCTCGTTCATCGACAAGCCGCAATCGGTCGAAGGCGACGCTTTCACCTTTCTCAACGTGACGCGGCGCTTTGCAGACTGGAACGACACGGCGCAAGGCATGCTTTGGGCCTACAACCTTAACTACATGGACTATCTGTTGCAGGCCGACATGGATGCGTTCGACGGCAGGATGTGGATAGAACGCTTCCTGCGCGACTTGCCCGCTCGCACCATTGGTCTTGACCCCTACCCCACGGCGCTACGCATGATGAACTGGGCTAAGTTTTTTGCCAAGTACTATACCGATCGGCCTATACCCGAGCCGTGGCGAAACGCGATGTATGCCCAACTGCTGCATCTCGAACGTAGACGAGAGTACCACCTACTGGGTAACCACTTGCTCGAAGACGCTTTTGCGCTCTACATAGGTTGGCTCCACTTCGACGAACAGGGCAGTCACTTGCAAGCCGCCAGCAAACTGCTCATCGCACAGTTGCACGAGCAGACGCTCACCGATGGCGCGCACTACGAGCAGAGCCCGATGTATCATTGTATTCTACTCGACCGCCTCTTAGATGCGCTGAACTTCGCACGTGCGCGGGGCGACAGTCTCGCAACGGAACTGAGCGATGTGGCTTCTCGGTGGCTCGGTTGGCTGGAGAGCATCGCCTGGAAAGACGGTAGCATTCCCCTGTTTGGGGACTCGGCACGCGGCATAGCTCCGAGCGTAGAAGAGATACGCCAGTACGCACACCGACTGGGCTTGCAGTGGAGCAGCACAGGGCTACGCGAGAGCGGCTATCGCAAGTTGCAAAACGCGCGCATGGAAGTAGTGGCGGACATAGGGCAGGTGACAGCCACGTATCAGCCCGGGCATACGCACAGCGACGTATTCACGTTCGAGATGCGTGTAGACGGTAAGCCCTTTGTGGTAGACACGGGAATAAGCACCTACGAAAAGAACGCGCGTCGCCAATACGAGCGTTCGTACGAAGCCCACAACGTGGCGCAGATGGAGAACGAAGAGCCTTTCGAGGTGTGGGGCGGTTTCAGGGTAGGACGCACAGCTCGCGTGAGCGTACTCGAGGACGAGACCCATCGCATAGCGGCACGCCGAAAAAGTGGCAAGCGGCACGCAGTACGCACCTTTGCCATCACAGACACGCAGCTCGTCATCACCGACACATTGAGCGCGTCGGAGGGTGTGGCGCGGTTTCATCTCTCCTCCGAAGTGACCGACGTCAAGGTGCAAGGCACGAGCATTCACACCCCTTTGGCACAACTCCACTTCAAGGCCGACAAGACGAACATTGCCCTCAAACGCGTCAGCGTGGCAGAAGCCTACAATCAGCTACAAGAAACGATATGCATAGAAGTGACCTTCAGCGGTACACTGACCACGACCATTGAAACATAAGTACTTATAAGACTAACCTTAACCTATTCACAGAACTATGAAACGCCAAACGCAAGCCATCCATACCGCGTTTGCACGACGCGATGCCTACGATGCTATTTCCATGCCCGTCTACCACAGCGTAGCCTACGAGTTCGACGATGCAGCCACGATGGCCGATGCCTTTACCAACAGAATAGATGCGCCCGACTACAGCCGCGTGGAGAATCCGACGGTGACACACTTGGAGCAAAAGGTGAAAGCCCTCACTCAAGCCACTGCAGTGACTGCTTTCAACAACGGGATGGCTGCTATCTCGGCCACACTCATCACCCTGGCCGAGGCAGGCCAGACGATAGTCACATCGCGCCACCTTTTTGGCAACACGTTCTCGCTCATCGTGAGCACCTTAGCGCGCTTGGGCATTCGCCATCGGTTGGTAGACATGACAAACGCCGAAGAAGTGGAGGCCGCCATGGACGAGAGCGTCTGCGCCATCTTCTTAGAGGTGCTGACCAATCCGCAACTTGAGGTGGCTGACCTGAAAGCCTTATCCGCCGTAGCCCACAAGTGGAACGTACCGCTTGTGGCCGACTCGACAGCCATTCCATTCACAGAGCATCATCTCCACGACTTAGGTGTGGACATCGAGGTGGTCAGCAGCACCAAGTACATCAGTGGAGGAGCCACCTCGCTCGGAGGGCTGGTGATAGACTATGGCACGCGAACAGGCTTCAACGAACGACTGAAGCTCGAGGTGCTTTTCAACCTCGGCGGCTACATGACACCGCACGCCGCATATATGCAAACCATCGGCTTAGAAACTTTGCACGCTCGATATGGCGTGCAGTCGGCCAACGCAAAAGCACTCGCCACACGGCTCAAAGCCGTCTGTAGTGGCTCAGATGCACCTTCCGACTGCCCACTTCGCGCCGTTAACTACGTAGGTTTGGCAGACAACCCCTACCACGCCTTGGCCGCCACACAGTTTGGGCCTACAGCGGGAGCTATGCTCACCATAGACTTAGCGAGCGAGGAAGCGTGTTTCGACTTTCTCAATAAACTGAAACTCATACGCCGAGCCACGAACCTTTTCGACAATCGCACCTTGGCCATACACCCAGCCAGCACCATCTTTGGCCTATTCACGCCCGAAGAGTTGCAAGCCATGGACGTGCACGACACTACTATTCGGCTCAGCATCGGACTGGAGGACGCAGACGACCTGTTTGAAGACATCTGTCAAGCCTTAGGTCTCTCTCAGCTCGACAAATAAGACACTACGACAAGCCACGCCACAGCGCAAAAAGGCTTGTCGTATTTATTACCTATAAATCTATACCTCTATGCATTACGACTTTGACCGTATCATCGACCGCAGCGGTTCGGGCGACCTCAAACACAGTGTACTCAAAGCGCGCTACGGGCGCGACGACTTGCTCCCCCTGTGGGTGGCGGACATGGACTTCGAGACACCCGCGTTCATCACCGATGCCCTGCGCAAGCGTTTGGAACATTCGCTCTTCGGCTACACCGTGGAGCCCGACGACTATTGGCCCTCAGTCATCGACTGGATTGCTACCCACCACGGATGGCAGGTGAAACGCGAATGGCTCACGTATATCCCAGGCATCGTGAAAGGCATCGGCATGGCCATCAACGTGTTTCTCAAGCCCGACGAAAAAGTCATCATTCAGCCACCCGTCTACCACCCCTTCCGACTCACGCCTGAGGGCAATGAGCGCGAGGTGGTCTACAACCCACTCAAAAGGACAGAAGAAGGATACGAGATGGACTTCGACAACCTCGAGCGCGTGGCCGACGCGAAGTGCAAAATGCTGATACTGAGCAATCCTCACAACCCAGCGGGTATCTGCTGGTCGGCAGACACGCTGCGACGCTTGGCCGCCTTTTGCGACACGCACAACATTCTCGTGCTGAGCGACGAAATCCACGCCGACATGGCACTCACGGGATATCGGCACGTGCCGTTTGCATCGGTAAGTGAGGAAGCCGCACGCTGTAGCATCACCTTTGGTGCGCCGAGCAAGACATTCAACATCGCGGGCATCGTGAGCTCGTGGGCCATCGTACCCGACAGCCAGTTGCGGCGACACTTCTACAAGTGGTTGCAGGCCAATGAGCTGAACGAGCCCACCATATTTGCTCCCATCGCCACCATAGCCGCTCTGCGACAGGGCGAGACGTGGCGCAAGGAAATGCTCTCCTATGTAGAAGCCAACATCGACTTTGTAGTAGACTATTGCCAGCGCATGCTGCCCGTGGTGAAGCCCTTGCGTCCGCAAGCCTCCTTCTTGGTCTGGCTCGACTGCCGAGCCATGGGCTTGGACCACAAAGCACTGAACGACCTCTTTGTGAACCAAGCACGCTTGGCACTCAACGACGGAGAAATGTTTGGCATAGGCGGCGAGGGACACATGCGCATCAACGTCGGCACACCACGCGCTGTGCTACACGAAGCACTCGAGAGACTGCGCAAAGCATGGGAAGCACACCGCTGTGAAAGCAGAAAAGAATAGCACAAACCCAAAAACTGCAAAAATTATACGTTAAGGCATCCGTATTCTTTTGCATTTGTTAACTTTGCTTCGCAATATTGGAAGAAAGTTTAGCACTTTTGGGCTTTCCAGAACAAGGATAGGATTACTAATCACCAATACATACATCTAATCACTATGAACAGAACTAAACTGATCGCCATGGTGCTTATGGCTCTCACGGGCTTTTGTACCAGCGTGATGCTACCCCAACGAGCTATGGCTCAGACAGGTGTGGCACGCTCAACGACGACAGCCACAGGCGTGGTAGTTGACGAAAACGGCGAGGCAGTGCCAGGAGCTTATGTGCTACAAGTAGGCACGCGCAATGGCACGATGACCGATCCACAAGGACAATTTTCGCTCAAAGGCGTAGCACAGAACGCGCAACTACGCATCTCCTACCTCGGCTACGAGACACAATTAGTACGCTGGCAAGGCGAGGCACTCCGCGTAGAACTGAAGCCCTCGGACAACACGCTCAACGCAGCCGTGGTGACTGCCATGGGTATCGTACGTAAAGAACGCTCGTTGACCTATTCGACCCAACAAATCAAGTCGAGCGAGCTGATGATTGTACCCGACGCGAACGTGGCCAACACATTAGAAGGTAAAGTCAGCGGTATCACCATCACCGCAAGCGCAGGTGGTGCAGGTGGTGCGTCAAAAATCATACTGCGCGGACAAAAGTCCATCCTCGGTAACAGCACGCCGCTGATTGTAGTAGACGGTGTGCCTATCACGAACAACACACGCGGACAGCTCGGCATGGGCGGCGGTGGTTCGATTACCGCAGAGGGCAGTAGCGAAGGCGCTGACCCCCTCTCCATGATTAACCCCGACGACATCGAAACGATGAACGTCCTCAAGGGTGCCAACGCAGCCGCACTCTATGGCTCGCAGGCCGCAAACGGTGTCATCATGATTACGACCAAGAAAGGACGCGAAGGACGCATCGATGTGAACTTCACCACAAACGTTACGTTCGAGACACCTCTGCTCACTCCTAAAATACAAACCGTTTACGGCGCAGACCTCACAGCGGGCGGCGGACTGAGTTCTACAGGATGGGGCGCAAAGATTACCGACCGACCTGCAGACCAGCTTGTCATCACCACCCCCTTTGCCGGAGGTTCGCCCTTCCAAATAGCTGTAGACCCCAACACGGGCGGCGCATCAGGATTGCCCACAGCCTATCACGAAATTCACCTGCGCAATCGTGGGCATAACGACGTAGACGATTTCTTCCGCACAGGTACGACCTTCAACAACTCTATCTCGCTCAGCGGAGGTACAGAGAAAATCAAGACATACTTCTCGTTTGCCAATGCCCACAGCAACGGTATGATAGAGAACAACAGCTACAATCGTAACACCTTAGCCTTCCGTCAGAGCTACAACCTATGGAAGCGTGTGAACATCGATGCTTCGCTGAACTACGTACAAACTGTGACGCGCAATCGTCCTGGTGGCGGTGGTTTGCTCAATCCCATCTACCACCTCTATACTACGCCAAACAACGTAGACATGAACTACTATGCGCACAACTACTATGTAGCTGATGCACAATGGTACAACTCCAATCCGCAGAGCCTCTACCAAAAGACCAACGTAGGCGGACACGACTACTGGGAGAACGGCTCGTACTACGCACTGCTAAGTGGTCCCCGCCAAAACTGGGCTTACATGGCTGCGCCATACAACAACCCCTACTGGCTCACAGACATGAACCGTAGCAAGCAGAAGACAGACCGCGTATATGGCTCGTTCACGGGAAAGGTGGACATCATTGACGGACTGGCATTCCAAGCACGTTTGGGTTTCGACCACACACGCTACAATAGCGAGACGTGTCGCTATGCCACCACTTTCTTGCAGAGTGGTTACCTCATGAACGACTACGGTATGTACTACTATGGCATGGACCGTACTACAGAAATCTATACCGACTACTTGCTCTCCTACAACAAACAGCTGAGCGAAGACTGGAGCCTCAGTGCCACAGCAGGTTACGTAGGACACACCATCAAGTCGAAAGGCAACAGCCTCGGAGTAGAAGCCACATGGATGGACGGTGCTCGTCAGATAGCCTCCACACAGGTTAACCGCTTCGAGACAAGCTCAGGAAGTGCAGGTGCACTGAGCAACAGCAGTAGTTCCAACTGGGATCAAGCCGCACTCTTCACCGCACAGGTGGGATGGCGTGACAAGATCTACGTAGACGCTTCGTATCGTCAAGACTGGTACAAAGCCTTCAAGCAGTTCCACGTCACCCGAGGTACATCGCTCTCGTACGGATACTGGGGCATCGGTGCTAATGCCATCATCAGCGAACTGGTCAAGCTGCCAGAATGGATCAACTACATGAAGTATCGCGCCAGCTATTCGCAAGTGGGTAACTCTATACCCAATGTCCTCTTCAGTATGGCCTCAAGCTCTGCACGTACAGGCGCTGTCGTGCTGAGTGGCTACAACCGCTTCGAGAATCCCGTACCAGAGAAGACAAGCTCCTTTGAGACAGGTGTAGAAATGATGTTGTTAGACAACCGCATGAACTTCGACTTCACGTTCTACAGCGCGATTGCCGACCATCTCTATATGACTATTGGTGTAGCAGGAAAGAGCACGCCCGTGAACTCAGCTAAGGTGCGCAACACGGGTTTTGAAGCTACGCTCGGCTACAGTTTCAACTTTGGCGAATGGCGCTGGAAACCACAGCTCAACATCTCCTTCGACGACAACACCATCCTACGCAGTGCCTACAAGCAGGACGGACAGGAGAACCCCTATCGTCAAGCCCTTGGCGGCGCTATGGTTATCTATAAAGAAGGCGGCTCGGTGGGCGACCTCTACGTGACCGACTTCAAACGCGACGATAACGGTGTGCTCATTCTCAACCGCACCACCTTTGCTCCGCAATACGACAATCTCAATGCCAACGCAACGTACATTGGTAATATGAACTCTAAGTGGCAGCTTGGTTTCAGCAACACGATTAACTTCAAGAACTTCCAGCTCTTCTTCCTCATCAACGGACGCATAGGCGGCAAGGTCATCTCTCAGACCGAGGGCTACTTAGACAACCTTGGACTCTCGCAGCGCACCGCTGATGCACGTCTGCATGCTGAGCAAAATGGCATTTATGCAAGCGATGGCCGCTTGGGTATGTATATCCACGGCAAGCCTGGCTCTAACGGCGTAGAGGGCGACTACATCGTAGCCATCGAAGACTACTACACCACGATAGGCGGAAGTGCAAGCCCCACTCCATATATATATAATGCTACAAACTTCAGACTTCGTGAGTTGTCGCTCAGCTACACTTTCCGCAACTTGCTCGGCGAGAACAAGAACCTGACACTCTCCTTCGTCGGACGCAACCTCTTCTTCCTCTACAAGGATGCACCCGTTGACCCCGACATTTCACTCTCTACACAGAATGGTCTCGGCGGATTTGAATACTTCAACATGCCGTCAGCACGTTCCTTCGGTTTCTCTGCTAAGATTAACTTCTAAATCACCAGCACCAACAATGAAAACACATAAAATCATCCTCTTGGCAGCACTTGTGGCAGGCACTATGCACATGCAGTCGTGTCTGGACTACGACTCAGAGACAGCCAACCTCAAGTACGAGCAGTTTGTGGTGTCAGACAATGTACTCACTGGCACACCCGACTCCATAGACTACCATAAAGAAATCACACAAGAGGGACTTGCAGAAGCGGCCAACAACAGCGAACTCACCACATTGCTCAGAGCCACCATCACAGGACAATATTGTATGCTCGGCGGCAAAGAAGGTGAGACACCGGGTTCGCATGCCTATCAGTACCAGTATATCTGCACCGACGGATATGCGCAATACGCTGTAGTACCTCACTACTATTTTGCCTATTCCACCGACCACAACTTCAACTCCTCGTACTACATCAACCAGAGCTTCAACCCTGGCCCCAATGGACGCTTCATGGGCATGAAGAATAGCGTAGTACCCGTACTCAATCACGCACTCATCGACTCCATCCCCGAGATGAAAGCCATCAACCTACTCATCTACAGCTACGGAGCAGCAGAGATGGCCGACGTGTACGGTCCATTCCCCTATCAGGAATACAAGGAAAATCGTACCGAAGCGCCCTTTGAGTACAACGACGTGGAGAGCATCTACAAGACCATCATAGCCAACATTGACACTATCGTAGCCTGTCTGAACCACTACGAGACACGTCCCGACTGGTACAAATCTACCATACAGCGCATGTTGTCCAACTACGAGCGTCTCACGCTGGACCTCTACAACGGTACGCAGGGCGTTGGCACATGGATACGATTTGCCAACTCGCTAAAACTGCGCATGGCTATGCGTTGCTGCAACATCATACCCGAGCTTGCGCAGCAATGGGCAGAAGAAGCTGTGGCAGGCGGTGTCATTGAGAGCTATGACCACGAGATAGGTCTCACCCCGATGAACGAGGGTTTCAACAACCCCATCTCGCAAATCACAAAGACTTGGAACGACAGCCGTCTTGGAGCATCATTCGAGAGCATACTCATGAGTCTGGACCATCCCTACACGCACTACCTCTTTGCAAAGAATGGTGAACAGCTCAAGAACAACGTCACAGGTGAGATTACGCCCGCCAACACGCGTATCGTGGGTTTGCGTGCAGGTGCTCACTTCGGCGAGGACCAACAATATGCGGGTAACCAATACGTCGGTGTCAGTCAAGTCAAGGCTGAATACATCGACATGGCCCCTCTTTACCTCATGAAATGGGCTGAAGTAGACTTCCTTCGCGCCGAGGGTGCGCTGCGAGGCTGGAACATGGGTGGCTCAGCCGAGTTCTTCTACTATCGCGGCATAGAACATGCCTCACTGGCCGACCCCGTACTTGTGGCCGACGAGTTTATGACAGAAGAGGACGGTGCAGACCAATATCTCAAATGGATGAATGGCTTCACCGACGAAGA
>JAFVCB010000048.1 GCA_017479555.1 Bacteroidaceae bacterium
ATAAGCACACGCAGTTCGGCATCGCTATACTTGCGGTGGCCTGCAATGAAAATATCGGGACGACCTGCGGCATGCACGTTACACACCTGAACCAGCAGTTCGCCAATGCGCCGAATGTCGCCAAACGTGGCGCGACGCACAGTAATACGATGTGGCATCATCAATATAAAATTTAGAACACGACAGACGCGCTACACAGCGCACGATGGTCAATGCGCACGCATCGCAGTGCGACACCGCCTGCCGCAGCGCAAAGATAGCGAGAAAAAATGACCTATACGCCGAATAGAACAGTCGTCCTCAAGTTTACCCGTAGCGTTAGGGAACTGCTTCTATAAAAAATAATCGCATTCTTCTATTATTTCTGATTTTTAAGCAGAACATAGAAAAAAGTCGCGAATGTAAATCCTACGAATATCTGACAAAGATTTCCAGTTATACTCAATATACTATTAAACTGCTTGATCTTTTCAAAATCCCATTCGTCTGGTACAAATTTGATTACTTCCAAATTTATTAACAGATAAAAGATGGAAAGTACTATACTTATAATAGCACCTATAAGGCCTAAAAGCGTAGCTGTTTTGATTTTCATAATGACTATATTTAGTTTGATTAGGTTCTCATTGTAGTGCGCAATCTTTGGGCACTGCGATTTCGGGAAGATATGATGCTTCTAAGTAGCTTTGCCATTTCTTCATTGGTCGTGAACCTCGCTACCTTTTGGATTTTGCGCAATTCATTCATCGCCTTTTGCAGATTGTCTATCAGTTTTTGCTCAACCTCGCTCTCATTGAAATGGCTTTTATCTTCAATGCCGAGAAATTCCAGCGTATAGGTATCTTTTACCACATCCTCTGGAGTATGATACTTTTGGCCTTCACGTGCTAATGCAAGCACACCTTGCTTGTCCTTGCTTATGGCCAAACGCATAAATAGTCCACTCTCCTTTTGGCGGTGCAGGTCGTCTACTGTCCAATTCTCGCTTACAGTTTCGTTCGCATAGAACTCGCGCTCCATGTCATCGTCAATGGTCAGCAATTCACAGATATGCGACCAAGTTAATTTGTCAGATGTCTGACAATTTGGATACAATAGGTAGAACTTGCGCATATTGTTAAGGTTCGGACGGCTGTATCCGCGCCCCACCTTAGCACGAAGTAACTTAGCAAGATTCGAGAGTAAAGCCGATCCGTACTTTGCGTGACGATTACCTTGCTGCTCAAATTCTACGCTTTATTACTAATAAGGTCACTCTGTCTGGCCAAACTTCGTTTACCTATATTTTTATCTACGATGCAAAGATAGGCAATTATTTATAAACCCTATGGGTTTAGGGGTTATTTCTGAGAGCCTATCAGTCCATACTTGCACTGCCAGCAGCGCCCACCAGTCGCGCCTTGTCTCGGTCAGGAAAAAGAAATCTTCACGATGGCACGACAAAATCATCGTGAAGAAATTGTCGTGTCATCGTGAAGAAATTGTCGTGTCATCGTGATGAATTGCTTTCTGGGTAGGATGTAGGAGAACGCAGGTGCGCTACACGTAGCGCGGACGTGGTGAAGTCGAAGCCGCGATATTGGGTTTTCCAATCTGCAAAAGGGAAGCGAAAAGCACGAAAAAGCGCACTTTTTCGCACAAAAGACACTCGCGAGAGAGCCGCAACGGAAGAAAAAGAGTATATTTGCCGCTAAGAAAAAACCGACCTCCGACTCTCTCGCGCCGAGAGACACCGTGCGCCCCGTTGCGTCGTTTGTGGCTCAAACAAGCTACCCATCTGCGACACAGCACAGCCATCATCAGAACGGAGAAAACAGCAAGTCACACGCCACGAGATGTATATCGTAACAGCTGGAAACATGGGAAGCGGCAAGACAACCCTCACGCGGTTGCTCTGCAAGCGATACGGATGGACGCCGCGCTATGAGCAGGTTGCCTCCAACCCATACATTGAAGACTACTACAAAGACATACCCCGCTGGGTGCTACCCATGGAAGTCTTTTTCCTCAAAGAGCGCTTCCGCGACCTATTGGCCATCAACGCAGCCAGCAGCCAGGAGACCATCATTCAAGACCGCTCCATCTTCGAAGGTGTGTACGTCTTTGCCAAAAACAACTACGAAATGGGCAACATGCAGACGCGAGACTTTGAAACCTACATGGAGCTCTTCGAGAGCATGATGATGGTGGCAAAGAAGCCCGACCTGATGGTCTATCTGCGAGCCAGCGTACCCCATTTGGTAGAGAATATCCAGAAGCGTGGACGCGAGTACGAGCAAGGCCTATCGATCGATTACCTGCGTGGACTCAACAAGCACTACGACGATTTCATTTACCAGCAGTACGATGGCCCGTGCCTCGTCATTGATGTGGATCAGCTCGACTACGAGCATCGGCCCGAGGACTTCCAGTTCATCACCGACCGCATAGAGAGTAGGCTCTTCGGCCTCTTTGGCAAAGAACCCGTATAAGCACCCTACGTCCGTCGCGCGGCGACACGCGCACACCCCCTCTCCCACACCTCCCGACATACATCCACCAATCCACATACCACTATGCATATAGCAATCGCAGGCAACATAGGTTGCGGCAAAACCACACTAACCAAGATGCTCGCCAAGCACTACGGCTGGCAGCCACGCTTTGAGCCCGTAGAGCACAATCCCTACCTCGACGACTTCTATGCCGACATGCCACGCTGGGCATTCAATCTGCAAGTCTATTTCCTCAACAAGAGATTCAAAGAAGTGGTCGAAATATCCAAGTCAAAGGACGTCATCGTGCAGGATCGCACCATATTCGAGGACGCACGCATCTTCGCGCCCAATCTGCACGACATGGGCATGATGAGTGACCGCGATTTTCAGAACTACACGGACCTCTTCGACCTCATGATGTCGCTGGTGAAGCTGCCAGACCTTATGATATACATCAGAAGCACCATACCCAACCTCGTAGCCCAGATACAAAAGCGCGGACGCGATTTTGAAAAGAGCATACGCATTGACTATCTGCAAGGACTCAACACGCGCTACGAAGACTGGATTAGCGGATACAAGGGACACCTCATCATCGTGGACGGCGACAACCTCAAGTTTGAGGGCAACCAAGACAGTTTCCGCCAAGTCACCGACATGATCGACGCGAAACTCTATGGACTCTTCCCCATGGACTAAGCACGGTCGACCCGCTTCCTACCTCGCTTCTAAGAACTACTCACCCCCATCAGACCTCTACGCGCAGAGCGCACCGCACACGCGAGCTGCATCGCGCTGAGGCCTACCCTAACCCATCAAAACTCATGTCTTCACGTCTGTACATCTTTGATACCACACTCCGCGACGGAGAACAGGTGCCCGGTTGCCAACTCAACACGGTCGAGAAAATACAAGTGGCTAAACAACTTGAGAAACTCGGCGTTGATGTCATCGAAGCAGGATTTCCTATCAGCTCACCTGGCGATTTCCAGAGTGTCATAGAGATTTCCAAAGCCGTCACCTGGCCCACGATTTGTGCGCTGACCCGCGCCGTAGAAAAGGACATAGACTGCGCCGCAGAAGCACTGGCCTACGCCAAGCACAAACGTATTCACACGGGCATTGGCACGAGCGACATGCACATCAAGTACAAATTCAACTCCACGCGAGAAGAAATCATCGAGCGCGCAGTGGCAGCCGTGAAGTATGCGAAGCGCTACGTCGAAGACGTGGAGTTCTACGCCGAAGATGCGGGACGCACCGAGAACGAGTACTTAGCGCGCGTGGTGGAAGCCGTCATCAAGGCTGGTGCCACCGTCGTGAACATCCCCGACACCACTGGCTACTGCCTGCCCTCGGAGTACGGCGCGAAGATACGCTATCTGATGGAACACGTGGACGGTATAGACCACGCCATACTCTCTACCCACTGCCACAATGACTTGGGCATGGCCACCGCATGTACACTCGAGGGTGTCATCAACGGCGCACGGCAGGTAGAAGTAACCATCAACGGTATCGGAGAACGGGCAGGAAACACCAGCGAAGAGGAGATAGCCATGATCCTCAAGTGTCACTCTCACCTTGGCATAGAGACCAACATCAACACACAACGCATTGCCGCCACGAGCAGAATGATAAGTTCGCTAATGAACATGCCAGTGCAGCCCAACAAAGCTATCGTGGGACGCAACGCTTTTGCCCACAGCAGCGGCATTCATCAGGATGGTGTGCTGAAGAACGTACAGACCTACGAAATCATAGATCCCAAAGACATCGGTATAGACGACAATGCCATCATACTGACAGCACGAAGTGGACACGCCGCGCTCAAACATCGGTTGGAGGTACACGGCATTCAGCTCGACCCTGAACGCCTCGACAAGGTTTACCAAGACTTCCTACGCTTGGCTGACAAGAAGAAGGAGGTGACCGACGACGACATTCTGATGCTCGCAGGAGCAGATCGCGCCGAGAGTCGTAGCATCAAGATTGTCAACCTACAAGTAACGGGCGGCGTAGGTATCCGTCCCGTTGCGGCTATAACGCTTGACATCGCGGGCGAAGAGTTTAGTGCGGCTGCCGAGGGTAATGGGCCGGTAGACGCTGCTATCAATGCGCTCAAACAGATTATACGACGCAAGATGACGCTCAAGGAGTTCACCATTCAGGCCATCAATCGCGGCTCGAACGATGTCGGCAAAGTACACATGCAGGTGGAACACGACGGACATCTATACTACGGTTTCGGCGCAAGCACTGACATTATAGCTGCGAGCGTAGAGGCCTACGTCGATTGTATAAACAAGTTCAGAAAATGAATCTTTATCCCAAGTGGTTGCTCGGGCTTGCGGGGATTAACTTGCTAAGCATTTTGCTCTCCGTGTTCTTTCTCTTCGGAGGGGTACACCCATTTGGAAGCAGCTCGGACACGGCAGTGAATTTTCTCTACTACGTGGCCACTCAACTGATATGGCTTCTGCCCATCGGTGCCTTTTTTGGCGCGCTGCATGCACACGACCATGAACGCCCCGTAGTGGCTGCATTCATCGCTATAGCGGGCATCGCAACGATGATAGGCGGGCTGTATCTACTCATATAGCACAAACCCGTGGAGAAGTAGCACGTTCCACTGACGAGGACGCACCACACGGATTTCGACAAACACGATTCAAACACCAAGGAGCGCACCATGACGAACTGCATGGTGCGCTCCTTGATTCGATATAGGCTATGGGAGAACCCACCAGCCTACGTATCAGAACGGATAGCCTATGGCAAAATGAAGCGCTAAGGCATCCTTGAACTTCGGCATATTGAAGTAGCCAGTCTTGCCTGTGTCGTAGGGCGCATGAAGTCCCACACCCAAGTCTAAACGTAGCACAAGAAATTCGAGATCATAGCGTAGGCCTGCGCCCGTACCCAAGGCAATGTGGCGTAGGTTTGACATCGTGAACTCGGCATCGGGACGCATCTCGTCCTTGCGTGCCAACCAGACATTACCAGCATCGAGGAAGACAGCACCATAGAGCGAGCCAAACAGATGGGCACGGAGCTCCACGTTGGCTTCGAGCTTGATGTCGCCCGTCTGGTCTACATAGCTATAGCGCGTATCAGCACTGCGGAAACGTCCTGGGCCTATGCTGCGAACGGTGAAACCACGCACGCTGTTGGCACCTCCCACATAGAATTGCTCAGCATACGGAGCGCGAAGCATGTTGCCGTAGCTGAAGATGGCTCCAGCAAAGAAGCGCGTGACAAGTTGCAAACGGTTGCGGAAATTCTGCGTGCGATGGATTTCGCCAGTGAGTTTAACGAACTGCGCAAAGGGATTGCCGAAGAGTTGTTTGTCTTTCTCGTGGAGCGGACTGCCAAAGAGGGCATACGCACCACTGAGCAAGTTGCCCGACTCCTTGACACCGACTTGCAGGTAAACAGGATTGTGGTGCTGACGTGAGGCATTGTAGGTGAACGTGTAGGCCATCGATGGCACGAAATAGTCGCGCATGGAGACATCAAGCACTGGATTGGCCGCTAAGATGTTGTCGAACTCTGTGGTACTGCTGAGACGCTTGGTGAAGTCGAGACGCAGGTCAACGTTGTTGCTGATGGTGCGTTTCTTGCGCCAAGCATAGTCGGCCACAAGGCTGTAGGTCAACATCTGGTAAAAACCCGAGCGGTTGCGCCAATCTGCTTCGAGCGAGAAAGTAGTGGTGGCAGGGAACTGCAACTTGCGTCGGTTGATGAATGGAAGCACAAAGCGAGGGAACTCAAAGCTTAGGCTGGTGCCGAAGTCGTAGGAGTTGAGCAGCGAATTGCTCTCTTGTCCGCCTGTACCCAACTGCCACTCGTACGAACCAAATATCTTGAACGACACGTTCTCACCTCCGCGAAAGGCATTGCGTTTCGAGAGCGTATAGGTGAGAGCTGGGCCAAGCTGAGAATTGCTCTTCAGCGTCGCGTCAAGCTCCAAGCTACTATCGTAGGGCTTGTCAAGCACTGCAGTGACGTAGACATCAAGTGTGTCGCAAAGCGCAGTGGTGTCTGCGGGCATGAACTGCAAATCTATCTGACTGAACACGCCCATCTCGTTCAGTTTGGTTAGCGAAGAGGTCTCGCGGCGGAGGCTGTAGCGGTCTCCCTGCGAAAAGAACAATGCGTCGCGCCACAAGTAAGCTCGTAATGGCATAGTGAGACTGTCGCCATTCCATCGGAACGTAGTGGGTGTGAAACGCCGTCTGCGCGTATTGGTGGAACGCGCGGGGGACGATGGCGAGCGGCGGTTGGTTGCAGTAGTTGCGCCCTGCGCATCGCGACGTCGCCTGCCTGTGAAGGTGCGCGTGTTGGTCAAGGGAGCGCCCTGCGCAGTGCGTATATCGATATAGGTATGGCCAATGTACCAAGGGTGAGAAGCTTCGTAGGGCATCGTCTCTGCCTGTTTGATTTGCAGCTGCACGAAGTTCTGACGTTGGAAAGTGTCTGCTAAATAGGTGATATAGCTTGGCGAGTAATAGTAGTAACCACGGTTGCGCAACAACTCGCTGATACGCGTCCGCTCATCTGAGAGCGCCACCGCGCTGAAGCCCTCTCCACTCTTGACATAGGTGCGCGTGGAGGTGCGCTGAAGCAAGCTGTCGACCTCTGGTGTGAACCCAATATAGGCTATGCTGTCGAAGCGATAGAGCGGACCTGTGATGACACGATACGACACACGGGCTTTGCGCGGATTGCGTAGGGTGTGGATGCGATGATCTACGACGCCTTGGAAATAGCCATAGTTGTGAAGCGTATTGGTAGCCACTTTGGTACGTGTTTCGGGTGCTACGCTGGATATGAGAACGGGCTGCGTGGCAAAGTTCTTGAATATCCATTGGCTCAGCTTGCTGCTGTCATTGACCAAGCCGTTGTAAAGCCAAAGTCCGATGTTCAGCGGGCTGCGCAGCGACGAGCTACCCATAAGTGAACCGTTAGGCGGATAGGCAAGGAGCGCATCTATCTCGGCTTGCGCTGTAGCGAACTCCGCCTTTTCTTGTGCCACGCGTTGACGATAGGCGCGTCGCTCTTGGCGCGTCAGACTGTCGCGACTGAAGGCTTCGGCCCAGGAATAGCTTTGTCCGTTGAGGGCGGCATCCACTGCGCGGGCGGCATTGGCCACACTGGTGATAACGCCCGTATTGTCCATGTCGCTGATGCTGGAAGAGTCTGCAGAGAAGTCTTCGTTGTAGCGAATCTCGCGTATACCCGTATAGAGCAACTCTCCCTCGGGCAGGTTCGACGTGGTGGAACATGCTGCAAGAGCGACGAGAACCACAAGCAGGCCGAGGGGTGTGCGGTGTAATCGTGAGACGTTCGCGCGTACGTGTGCGTATATATATTGTATGGAGCGTGTCATGCCTTTGCTATTACTTGCCTTTGCTTCTGAAGATAAAGAGGTCTCCAAGGCGGTCGCTCTTCTTACGCAACACCAGTCCGGCTCCAGTGCGCGTGAGTTGACCTTCGAGCGGGTCTTGCGTGTCGCGGTTGTAGAAGAGCTTGAGCAGACGCGTTGAGCCTTGGTCAAGCCTGTATTCGATGGCTACGTTGTTGATGAAACTCTCTGCACTATTGTCTGCGTCTACTCCTGCGCTAATTCGTCCGCCGATGATCACGCTGACACGGTCGCCCCAGAAGCGTTTGCTGAACTGGAAAGAGTAGTCGGTGGTGTTCGTGCCTTTTCTGCTGGTGCCAGCCTCTACACCGAGGTTAATGTCTATGGTGCGCAGGGCGTTGCCCGCAATGTTTTGAATCTCGCTTTGCAAGAATGCATTCAGGGCGTTGCTGGCTTTGAAGCTCGATGTGTTGTCGTCGGTGAGGTACATACCTGTGGCCAGCATCGCCACTGCTGCTTTTCCGCGCTGGTCTGCCCCCATGGCGGTGAGCTGGTTCTGCACCACGAGGTCTTCAGGTGCGTCGATGACGAAACTGAGTCCCATGTCCTGCACCGTCTTTGAGATGTCCACACCGACGTCAAAGGCTACGCTGCGTTGCTGATCGTTTTCGGTGACGATGGCCTTCACGCGCTCTTTGGCGACGATGGAGAGCGTCGGGTTGCCAATTTCTCCCTTGAAATCTACGTAGCTTCCAGGTTCGATGGTGAACGTCTTGAGCGGAATGATGGGCAATTCGTACTTCATCTCACCCTTTTGCACGGTGACGCGTCCCACGAGGCGGGTGTCGCCTTGTCGTGTTTGGCGCAGCGTGAGTGAGCCGCCGCCGTTGATGTCTACGTAGCTCTTTCCGTCTTCACTGAGGTTGCAGAGGAAGTGCGCGTTCTCGTCGATGTCTACACCTAATGTCATTTCAAATCCACCACTTTCTTCCTCTTGCGGGAGTTCGTCTACTTCTAAGCTATCCTCGAAGCTGACAAAGGTGACAAGCCCTTCAAGCTGATTGTCTACGGCCAGGGGCGAATCGCGAAGGATATACGTCATGTCGGTCTTGGGCAGGATGCTTAGGTTTCCGCGCATCACGATGCCGTCGCGTGTACCTCCGTGGAGCGAGCCATTGAAGTCGACAAATGCTTTACCAAATACGGTGCTCTCGCGTTTGCGCTTGGTGTTGATAAGCTCAAAGTCGTCGGCATAGAGTTCAAAGTCCATGGTGACATTGCCAAGGTTGCTCATGTCGAGTGCGCCATCGATGGTGAGCGGGTGCGTGCCCGTGGACCATAGGTTGTAGTTGGTGAAAGTGAGTCGGCTCTGGTCGATGACAACGGGGATTGTGTCGGTGCGGAAGTCAAATCCGTAGCTATCGCTATAGATATGTCCATCGTGGAAGTCCAGTTGTCCGTTGAGAATAGGCTTGGATGCTGTGCCGCTTACCTCGAATGCACCTACGCCGCTGCCCTTTAGTGCCACGCCAGTGTCGTATATAAAGCCGTTGAGCAAAGCCAGCGGGAAATCGTTGAGTTGTCCGTCGGCCTCGAATGTCTCGTCGTCGGCGTAGTAGGTTCCCTCGAGGCTCATCACCTCTTGGTCAGCCACATTGATAAATGCCTGTGCGTAGTGTTGGCTGCTGTCCTTGGGCAGATAGATGCCCTCCACGCCTAAGTTTCCGAGCGATGTGCCTTGGAATACAAAGTCGTCGAGATGTACGTCAGCCAATGCGCTGACGGATCCGTGGTCATCGGTGAAGTGGACATCGCCTGTGAGCATACCACTCATGGATGGGATATATGGTACACAGGAGGAGAGTTCTCGCAGGTTGATTTGCGAGAGCGACAGGGTCATATCGATGAGCGAGTCAACGGGTTCGCCATAGAGCCGCAAGCCTGTGCCGTCATCGGCCAACAAATCTACGTTGGCCCCCAATGCGCCTGCGAGTCCGTAGTACACATAGTTGTCGGGATTGACTGTAAAGGTGCGGTAGGCTAAAACGGGTTGCTCGGGATAGATATGCAGTCTGTAGCCGTCTGGCTCAATGTCGGCAATGGCGCCAAGCTGCAGACCGAGATCGCCATCCTTGTCGCGGAATGCGGCCTCCACCCCTGCGCCTCGCTGGTGCAGATAGGCTTTGAACTGAGCCTCAAACTTGTTGGGATTCTTTCGCTTGTAGTTGTGTATCATTCCGTCGAGCGCCAGTCCAGTACTGTCGTTGACGATGACGGCATGAATGCTGTCGAACATCAGTTTGTCGCGATAAAATCCCGTGACGTATACGTGTCCTCCTACACCATCGTCGGGCGATGTCACGAGATGGATGTCGGCATTGTCAAATCCCAAGTTCTGCGTCTTGAGAAAGGCAGCGAGTGGATTCTTCTTCCCAGAGACGAGAGTTAGATTAGCCAATGGCAACAATTCGCGTACGGCATAAATATTGATGTTGGTGGACTTGACTTGTTGCGAAATGGTATCTGCGAGAACGGTGAGTGCTTGAAGGGCATCGGAGAGCGCACCTTGTGCGGCGTAGTCCAGATAGAGGTCGCCCGACTCTGCGTGCGCGTTGGTGGTGTCGGGAGAGGTTTCGAGCAAGAGGTCAAGGTCTTGTCCCATAAATCCCATGCCCGCTCCACTGAAGTGCATATCCGTGATGCCGCCCACGAGACCGAACTGTGTGAAGTCGGGTACGGCGTGGAAATCCAAGTCGAGCTTAGCGCCCGCAGTCATGGGTTCGGTCAAACGTGCTAAAGCACCGATGTCAGCGTATGGGATGTTGGCAGACAACGAACCCACTATCTGGTCGCCGAGTGTAGCAGTTGCGGTACCCTGGCCTTGCAGCAGGTCGTTTTGCGACTGGAAGTTGGCAGTAAAAAGTCCCTCTGCGCTCTGCGCGTCGATGTGTAGCCCGCTGAGCTGCATGCTGTCCAATCCCAATTTGTCTACCTGTGCGTTGGCCACGAGTTGGGATGCAGCAGAGAGCACATCGAACTGATGGCCATCGGCATGCATATTCCCCGTAAAGCGTTGTAGGCCAGTAGACGGCAGGAAGTGCTGAAGCGGAAATTCGTCTGACTGAATGGAAGCATCGTAGGTCTCTCGCCGTGTATTGACCTTAGCTACAATCTTGGCCGTACCACCGCCTTGACGAACGAGCAGGTCGGCTGAATAAGCGTCGCCACTGAATGCGATGTCACCTGTGGCTGAGAGATTGTTGGGGATAACGAGTGTAGCGGCTACAGATGGGGGTAGCAGGCGATTGATGAGTGCCATGTCGCGCCCCGTGAAGTTGACGTGGAATTTTCCAGATGGGTTGCCCGCCAACAGACCACCGAGGTTGCCGCCCACATCTATCACACCCATTCCTGGCACACCGAGAGCTATTTTTCCCAACTGCACGTTGGCCAAATTGCCACCTGCGTTGAGCTTCAGCGTATAACTGCCTCGAGGCAACTCGCTGCGGTATGCTGCGGGAATGTAGCTCCCTGCGTAGCGTTCTATATCTGCCCACCCGAGCGTGGCTTCAAGGTTAGTCTGGAAAGCGCGTGCGCTGTTCGACGATAGCGCAGCAGGCCACACCTCGGCTTGACCTGCTATGCGACTATAGGGTGTCTGCAATAGTAAGTCGGAGAGGGCTATGTGGTCGGGATTGCCACGTAAGGCAGTGTTGAGCGTAAGGTCGTAGGGCGGCAGAAGCTGACGTACATCGGGGGTGACAAATGGGCTGACAAATGCGCGCACATCGGCTGCTGCCACGCGGCTATTGATTCGCCCGCTAAATGCATCGCGACCGCCGCTGCGCCCACTTGTGAGTGCGTCGAGATTGGCTGCGATATGGCCCGTCAGACGTGTGCCAGTAGAAGTTTGGAAAAGCAGATTCTCGAGACTGAGGTTCGAGAGGTTGCCTCGCACATCTGCGTTGAGCGAAAGTGTGGTACGCGGATAGTTCGTGGCGAGTGGCTGTGGTAGGTATGACTTGGCCCATATATTCACGTCTTGCCATCCCACGCTGCTCTGAACGTGTAGGTTCATGTCGCGCGCTGTGAGCATTGTGCCTGGCTCGCGCATCAAGGCCGAGGGACGCATATCGCCCGCAAGAGCTACGCGACTGTAAGGTGTGCTCACGCGTGCCTCTTGCAGGGTGAGCTGATTAAGCGTGCCTTTGAGTTTAGCTCCGAGGCTGATGTCGTAGTGTGGGTAACTGCGCCAGAGTGCATCGGGAAGGAAGCCGCGCGAGAGTGTGGTAGCGTCCTGCCAACCTATGTTCGCCGTCAGGTCTGCCTCGAGAGGTTCGTCTGCCGAAGCCCCTGCCTGGAGTGCACCAAAGGGGAGCGACACGCTGCCACTCACGGAGGTGTAGGGCGTGGTGAGGCTCAGCGCGGTGAGTTCAACGCGTTTCGGGTCGTAGTAGATGGTGGAGCCGAGATGACTCAATAGGAAGCCCGTCAGCCCCTCCTTGAATCCTAAGTGTCGGAGTGTGGCACGCAGCTCGCCCGCCTCGTTGTAGTTGATGCCCTCGGCTTGGAGTTGCAGCTCCTCGAGGTGCAGATGGGCAAAGCATAAGGGCGATGGTTTCCAAAGCGTGCTGTCTATGAGAATTTCTTGCGCGGCAAGCAGGGGTCGCTCGCCCGTGTCGTAGTGCAGACGACTATTGTTGATGGCTATCGAAGCAAGGCTGTAGTGAGGGCGACCTGTGTCGAACGAGCCGCCGCGAAGCGTGGCATCGGTGAGTGCAGCAAATATATGCATCGAGTCGCCTGGCATAGACAGATGCAGGGCGGTTCGGGCAATTTCTGCCTTGTCTACCTCGATGAGCCAGGGCGCGCTCTTCGTGGTGTCCTCGGCAGCTGTGTCGCAGAGCAACACGGTGAGGTCTGCCTCGGTCAATGCGGCGCGGTCGAGGTGTACGTGGTTCTCGCGCCAATTCACACCGTGCAAGTCGGCCGATAGCTTACTGAGCGTACCGATGACTTGTGTGTTCGACACGAGGTCGCGCGTGTTGACACCAGCATCGTAGAGCGCCAATCCGTCCACGTTGGCCTGTCCGCTGAACAGCGGCAGCACTTCGACGCTAAGCACCAGCTCGCGGGCGCGAAGCACACTGTCGCCACGCTGGTCGGCTTTTACGCCTTGCACGCTCAAATCTAAGGGGAACGAGAGGCGCACGCGGTCGATGGAGAACGAGAGGCCGGTGCTGTCGCTCAAGGCTTCGCAGACGCGATGTGCTACATAGTTTTGCACCGGTGGAACGTAGAGGAGCAGGAACAAGAGTAGGAAAAGCACAAATGGCGAGAGCAATGCCGCTAAGCACCACTTCGCTCCCTTGCTCGTGAGGTATTTCTTAACTTTTCCCATTTTCGGGGCAAATATACAGATTTAAATATAGTTTCCCAAGGACTTTGACGGACTTTTCGCGGCAGCGAGATTTCACTACTTCCCGATGCATTTTCGACGCGGCGGGAGCAATTCTATAAATTTAGGCTTAGTTCTTACAAACTTAGGTTAAGTTTTCACAAACTAAGGCTAAATTCTTAAAAACTTAGGCTAAGTTTATAAAATGCAAAGCCCGCAGAAAAATATTCCTCCGAGCGAAAAATAGACATCCTTCCACATCTAAGAGAAAGCGATACGTAAGGAAAAAGCAACTGTGCCAAACAAAACACAGCAAAAGCGGACAAAAAGATTTCTATTTTTGTTGCAGCATGGATTGAAAAGCGCTAAATTATGCTTACATTTGCAAGCGTAAACCCCACAGCCACGATGGAACCTCTCAAACACGAATGCGGCGTAGCTATGGTGCGTCTGCGCAAGCCCCTGTCCCACTTCGCCGAAAAATATGGCACTTGGCGTTATGGCCTGAACAAGTTGGCTCTGCTCATGGAAAAGCAGCACAACCGCGGGCAAGAAGGCGCGGGCTTCGCCTGTGTGAAGACGCGTGCCGCGCAGGGCGAGGAGTTTCTCTATCGCCAGCGCGCCGAAGGTGCCAGCGGCTTAGAGAAATGCCTCAGCAAGGCCAGCGAAGAGATAGCAGCCTTCTCGCCGAGCCAACAAGCCGACCCCGTTTTTGCTGAACAGCACATCCCCTATGCGGGCGAACTATACATGGGCCACCTTCGGTACAGCACGACCGGCAAGCGTGGCCTTTCGTTTGTCCATCCCTTTATGCGTCGAAGCAACTGGCGTGCCAAGAACATGGCGCTCTGCGCTAATTTTAACCTAACTAACGTTGACGAAGTTTTCGAAGAGATAGCTGCGAAAGGGCAGCACCCACGTATGGTGGCCGACACGTTTATCCTGCTCGAGCAGTTAGGCCACCGGCTCGACCGCGAGAGCGAGCGTCTCTTCCAGGAAGCCCTCGCCCAAGGGTTGCAAGACAGAGCCATCACCCGATATATTGAGGAGCACATCAATCTGGCCAACGTGCTGCGCACCGCAGCCCCCTCGTGGGACGGTGGATACGTAGTTTGTGGCATCACCGGCAGTGGTGAGATGATGGCCATGCGCGACCCGTGGGGCATACGTCCCGCATTCTGGTACGCCAATGAGGAGATCGTCGCACTGGCCAGCGAGCGCCCCGTGTTGCAAACCAGTTTCGACATCACCACACAGGACATCAACGAGCTGCTGCCCGGTCAAGCCCTCTTGGTGAGAAACGACGGCTCGTATCGCATCGAACAAATCATCACACCCACCGATGCGCCTCAGCAATGTTCCTTTGAACGCATCTACTTCAGCCGAGGCAACGATGCCGACATATATCGTGAGCGCAAGGAGCTGGGACGTCAGCTCGTAGAACCCGTACTCAAGGCCATCGACGGCGAGATCAGTAGTACGGTGTTCTCGTATATTCCCAACACCGCCGAGTCGGCATTCTACGGGCTTGAACAGGGATTCAACGACTACCTGAACCAACAGAAGCGCGACGAGTTGGCTCACTTCTTTGCCAATCCGCCGAGCGACCCCGCTGTAGCCACGCGACTGCTCGATAGCATCATCGCTCGCCACGTACGCACCGAAAAGGTGGCTTGGAAAGACATCAAGATGCGCACCTTCATCAGCGACAGTGCCAGTCGCAGTGATTTAGCCGCCCACGTCTACGACATCACCTACGACATACTCCGCCCAGGGCGCGACAACTTAGTGATTATCGACGACAGCATAGTGCGCGGCACCACGCTACGCGAGAGCATCCTCCGCATCTTGGACCGCCTACATCCGCGACGCATCGTCATCGTCAGCAGTGCCCCGCAAGTGCGCTATCCAGACTACTACGGCATAGACATGGCCTCCATGGAGGAGTTCATCGCCTTTCGCGCTGCTGTGGCATTACTCATCGAGCGCGGACAGGAGCAACGCCTCAAAGACATCTACACCGCGTGCAAGGCGCAGGAACACCTCCCCAAGGAGCAAGTCTACAACGCCGTGCGCACGCTCTACGACGGACTCACGCAAGAAGAGATTTCGCAAAAGATGGTAGCCATGCTCTGCCCGCCCGATGTGCATACCGAAATTCACCTCGTGTTTCAGTCGCTCGAAGGACTCCATCGCGCTATCCCCAATCACAAAGGCGACTGGTTCTTCAGTGGACACTACCCCACCCCAGGCGGCAACAAGCGTGTCAACCAAGCATTCATCAAATACTACGAGAGTAACTATTAGTTCCTCGCTCGGCTATCCACCGTTCGAGGTTTCGACACCCATATTCGGCGAAGCATCGCAGCAGTCCTATTCACCCACATTGGCATCGCGCAGGACGGGTACAGCAAGACGCAGATCAGTTAAGCCCAAGCGCACAACAAGCTGCCAAAAACGCACTTTCGCATAGCATCATCAGCGCAACAAGAACGACACGTTACCACAGCTATGACACGCGAGTGTCTGTCACAAACCGTACGAAAACATATCCCATACTTATGCAAGCAACCCTGATACTTGAAGACGGAACCACGTTCCACGGCCACAGCTTCGGTGCTCCGCGCAGCATCAGTGGCGAGGTAGTGTTCAACACCGCCATGACGGGTTACGTCGAGAGCCTCACCGACCCCTCGTATGCGGGTCAGCTCATGACCCTGACCTATCCCCTTGTAGGCAACTACGGCGTGCCTCCTTTCACGTTCCGCGAGGATGGTTTGGCCGACTTCATGGAGAGCGACCGCATCTATGCCTCGGCACTCATCGTGAGCGACTACAGCGAGCGACACAGTCACTGGAATGCACAGGAGAGCCTCAGCGAATGGCTACAACGCGAAGGCGTGCCAGGCATCACGGGCATCGACACCCGCGCACTGACCAAGGTGCTGCGCCGACACGGTGTCATGATGGGCAAGATAGTCATCGGAGACGACCGCGCCGAAGACATCGCAGAGGAAAACTATGGCGAGGTGAACTATGTGGCTCGCGTGTCGTGCCAAGAGGTCATTCGCTACAACGAGGGCGCGCCGAAGCGCGTCGTGCTGGTAGACTGTGGCGTAAAGCACAATATTCTGCGCAGCCTAATCAGTCGCGGTGTAGAAGTGGTGCGTGTGCCTTGGGACTACGATTTCAACACGCTCGATTTCGACGGACTTTTCTTAGCTAACGGCCCAGGTGATCCCGACCGCTGTGGACGCACCGTGCGCCATATACAGCAATTTTTAGGCCAGAGCCAAGTGCGTCCCGTGATGGGTATATGCATGGGCAACCAGCTCTTAGCCAAAGCTGCTGGAGCCACTATCTATAAGCTCAAATACGGCCATCGCAGCCACAACCAACCCGTGCGCGAAGTCGGCACAAACCGTTGCTTCATCACCAGTCAGAACCACGGCTTCGCAGTAAACGCTCAGGGATTGCCTGCAGACTGGAAACCGTATTTCGAGAACATGAACGACGGCTCAAACGAGGGTATACGCCACACGCACAACCCTTGGTTCTCTGCTCAGTTCCATCCTGAAGCCTGCAGCGGCCCCACTGATACGATGTTCCTCTTTGACGAGTTTGTCAAAATCCTATAGCGCCACGCACACAGCGATGTCTACATCCCTCAGCCCCAATCACACCAACCCCACGAACACCATGAACACCTCCATAAAGAAAGTATTGCTCCTCGGTTCGGGTGCCTTGAAGATAGGCGAAGCCGGCGAGTTTGACTATAGTGGCTCGCAAGCCCTCAAAGCCCTGCGCGAAGAAGGCATAGAGACCATTCTCATCAATCCCAATATCGCCACCGTGCAGACCAGCAAGGGCGTGGCCGACCACATATACTTTCTGCCCGTCACCCCATTCTTCGTAGAGAAAATCATCGCGAAGGAACGCCCCGACGGCATCCTGTTGGCCTTTGGCGGACAAACCGCGCTGAACTGCGGCGTAGCCCTCTACGAGGCGGGAGTATTTGAGAAGTACAACGTGCGTGTGCTTGGCACTCCCGTTCGCGCCATTATGGACACCGAAGACCGCGACCTCTTCGTGCGACGTCTCGACGAGATAGGCGTGAACACCATCAAGAGCGAGGCTTGCGACAACATCGAGGCCGCGCGGCAAGCAGCCGAGGCCTTAGGCTATCCCGTCATCGTGCGCGCCGCCTACGCATTAGGCGGTCTTGGCAGCGGTTTTGCTGCCGACGAGAAAGAGCTCAACGTATTGCTCGAAAAGGCTTTCGCCTTCGCCCCACAGGTACTTGTGGAGAAGAGCCTCAAGGGTTGGAAAGAGATAGAATACGAGGTGGTGCGCGACCGTTTTG
>JAFVCB010000049.1 GCA_017479555.1 Bacteroidaceae bacterium
CGCCGCACGAAGCGCAGGGCTTCGCGCAGGATTTCGGCATGAGCCACATAGAGTATCGCGAAATAGGCTGCCGCCACGACCACCACGCGCACGCCTAAGCGCAGCCACAAGGAAGAAATGCCCATCGTGCAGCCGTAAACCGCGAGTATGGGTACAGCAGCAGCCAGCGCAAAGGGCAGTGTGTCGCGAAGCATATCTACAAATCTGAGCGATAGCAGTTGGGCAGACACAGCGTGCCACACAAAGAACCATACCACATTGAGCAGCGCATAGACGCTTACCATCGTCTCCATCCCGAAGCGCGCAGTGGCAACGACAGCACCAATTTGCAACACAATCAGTGCCACATTCATGCGCATATATAGGCCACTCTTGCCGCAGGCAATGGTCATCTGCTGATACAGCGCATGGAGTGGCAGAAACGCACCGCCTATGCAGAGCCAACGCAATAGGGGTACGCAGGGTGCCCACTTCTGACCTATGGTGACGAGGATAAACTCCTGGCTCACCGAGCAAAGGCCTATCATAGCGGGGAAGCACACTAAGGAGGTGAAACGCAGCATCTTGCGAAAAGCGCGTCGCTGCCCCGCCTTGTCGCCCGTGATGATGGAGAGCATGGGTTGCGCCACAGGTTTCACCGTATCGCCTACCATATTGGCCGCCATCAAGTTCCATTTGTTGGCCTGTGTGAAATGGCCCACGAGGTGCATTTGTCCCGCAAAAATCTTTCCGAACACCAACGAGAGTATATTGCCAGATACGCCATTGATGATACTGGTGACCAATAGCTTACTACTGAATCCAAACATTTCGCGCACGGGGGTGAAGTCGATGCGAAACGAAGGCCGCCACGGCACGCAATAGATGCGCATGGCCACCGATAGACCGATGTAAACAATCTGTTGCCATGCCAAACTCCAATAACCGTAGCCCGAATAGGCCATCACGATACCTACCGTACCGCTACACAGCAGGGCGAGAATACTGATAAGGGCTTTCTCGCGATTCATCAGCTCTCGAAACATATAGGCGGCAAACGACGTGCCTATGCCAGCCAACACAGCCGAGACGAAGACCAAGCGCGAAAGGCTTTTCAGCTCTGGCTGTCCGAAGAAATCGGCTATCAGGGGGGCTGAGACGAACAAGAGGGCATAGATGGCCAAACTCACCAATGCGCTGAACCAAAACACGGCATTGTAGTGGCGTGGCGTGGCTTTCTCTAAATTGGTAATCGCAGCGATAAACCCACTCTCCTGCAAAGCACCAGCCACCACCGTGAAGACCGTCAGCACCCCCACCATACCATAGTCGTTGGGCGAAAGTTGTTGAGCCAACACGATGCCAAATGCCAAGTTCAGCAGTTGGGTGAGTACACTGGAGAAACCGCTCCAGAACAGGTTCTTTGCCGTTCGCTGTTTGAGATTGTTAGCCATGCTGCGTTTACGTGCTGCAAAGTTACGATAAATCGAGAGGAGAACAAGCCAAAAGCTTGCTTTTGAGCGCGTTCTTCCGAGATGAAGTAACTTCGGCGACAGCCAAAGTTACGATAAATCGAGCGCCAAGCTATGCAAAAACTTGTTTTTGTAATGGCTTGGCCGAGATGGAGTAACTTCGGCGACAGCCAAAGTTACGATAAATCGAGAGGAGAACAAGCCAAAAGCTTGCTTTTGAGCGCGTTCTTCCGAGATAAACTACCATTGTCTATAGCAGAACAACGCACATCGTTTATGCCATGACGCAAAAAAGCTGCATCACTAAGGACGCAGCTTCACTCAACATTATTAACCATTCAAATATATCGTATTCAATCGGGTACTTGGTTGGCCGTAAGCACTTTTATGGACAAGCGCACATAGTCATAACCCATCTCCTTTGCAGCATCCGTCGAGACAGCTGAGGAAGGAAGCAATCGTTTTAATTGGACGACAAGCATATGGCGTTCGTCCGCTGTAAACGCATTCTTTTTCACCGCGTCACGAATCACAGCATACATGATGGGATAAATATGCATAGCGCCACTGTCGGGATTCTCTATGGCCAACAAAATCATCGATTGTATGACGGCCAAAGGATTGTCCTTAGCTAATGCAGCTTGCAAGCCCAAAACGTCAGGAACTTGTGGCATTTCATAAGATAGTTCTGCGGTATACGTGTTAGCTGGCATCTTTGTCAGTCCATTCGCTGTCAAGGGTATGCGTGCATAGGACACAATGACGCGACCGCTGATTTCCTTGGCGCCTGGTATGTCGTACCACTCTAAACAATAGTTGGTACGATACTGGCCATTGGAGGGTGGTTCTTGGTCAACAATGTTGGCAAACACGTAATTCTTTGATCGAGAATTGCCTATCGTTATCATCTCATCTGAACCTTCGCCGTACATGATGTTGAACTTACGAGGTTGTTCACCATTGCCTGGCCGATACGACATTATGGTGTAGCAGTTAGGGTTTGAGACCTGATTGGTTATCGCATTCTGAATATCAGTGACGAGTTGTTGATATTTGCGTTTGCAGACGAAGTTGATGATTTTGCAGCGTCCGTACACTGCGGGTGTACTCGTAGCTTGCGAAGTAGGCTGCTTCGATACGTTTAGAGTGGACGAGCTTTCCACTTTCTTGTGCGACACCAACTGCTGAATCGCAGTTTCAATTTCATTCTGTGCGGGTACAGGGAGGGCGACGAGAGCCATTGCGAGGCTCATCACGCATAGTTTCAAGGTATTCATAGTCTTACTGGCAAGGTGTTAATTGTTGGAGTTTGTAGGTAAATGGTTGGGGTATTGAGGCATTGTCGGATGCAGCGTCTTTGTACAAGCATAGTCTCGCCTATCTGGTATGCGACGCGCATGGACATAAAGTTATCTGCTTGCTGCGACAAGGCCAACTCGTGCGCTGTAAATACGACCTCTTCGGGGCTTGTGGTAGCGGCAGGCTGCTCAACCACTGCTACAGCGATAGGCTGCACGTCGTTCGCTTCGACCACAACAGGCTCTGCGATGGGTTCATCAACAACGGCAGCTGCAGGTTGGGCGACCTCGGCCATCGCGGTTGCATCATCCATCTGCATACGGACAGTGCGCACTGGGTTAGAAGACTGCGACGCGGTTTGTGGGGCAACGGGAGCTTCATGCGAAGGGCTATCGCTCGCAAGCTGTGCCACAGGCTCGGCCAGCGCGTTGGTTGGAGACGGCGCATGTGTGGAAACAGACTGACTATCTACGGTGAGGGTTGCAGTCAGCGGCTCATGTTCTTCGTCAACTTGCTCTCGCGGGAAGATGACCCACGCTAAGAGAACCACCGCAGCGGCAGCGTAGCCCCACCATCTCAGTTTGAGGACACGACGCGCGGGCTTCGGCTCGGCCTGTACGGAAGTGTCGGCAGGAGTACGTTCAGCCTGTTGCTGTGCCATGCGCGCCATAAATCGGTCGGTCATCCCCTCGGGTGGTGAGACCTGTCGTGCGGCTAATCGCGAAAGGGCTTCGCGAAGGGCTTTATCGGAGTGTGGATGAGCGTTCATGGGATGAAGAGGTGAGGATGAAGTATATTTTCTTACGTATTCGCGACAATCGAGAACTCAAAGCGGGTGGATGGACATCCATGATGTAGGCAATCTCCTTGAGTGGACGATCTTCGAAGTAGTAGAGTGTTAGCAGATGTTGCTCTTCGGGTTCGAGCTTCTCTATGATTTGCATCAGTGCCTCTACGGTGTCGGACTGCGGTTCATCAAAGGCTTCCTGCAACGCGGTTTCACTGATGTGCTGCATAGCAGCTTCGTCTTCGTTGAGCGAGACCAAAGGTGGCGGTTTGCGGCTACGTAGATAGCTCACCGAATAGTGGTAGGCTATGCGCTGAACCCAAGTGTAGAACGAAGCCTTGGAGGCATCGAAGGTGTCCAATGCATCGAAAACACGGAGAAACACGTCTTGCGTCAATTCTTCAGCCACCTCAGCACGATTGGCAAAGCGCGCCACGGTCTGGAACACGCTGCTACTGTATACCTCATACAACTGGCGGTAGGCTTCCTGCTCTCCGCACAGCGCAGACTGGATACATGCATGGGTTTCTGATGAATTCATATAGCGTTCTTCAAGGTTGCGAACTCTTGCATTTTGGACTTGCCACAAAAGCTGCCTATCACGAATGGTTTCGCTTTCCTATCTATATATACGCAAATACATGATGCAATCTGTCGCAAAGAAACATATTTTTTTTAGAAATAAGCATAAGTATCTCCCATTTTCGCCCTCTTTTCCCTGACTTGGCACATTCTTTGCGCATACATCAGCACTTTGCTTCGCGAAGATAGGCTACGGCTCGGCAAAGAAAAACAAAAACTGCGTGTTTTGCTTTTCTCTGCTCTCGCCTTGCACACTTTGCTTCGCGAAGATAGGCTGCGGCTCGGCAAAGAAAAGCAAAAACTGTGTGTTTTGTTTTTCTCTGCTCTCGCCTTGCACTATCTTTGCACCGAAAATAGAATATATGGATAAAACACAAGAACTTACAGCAGCTATCGTAGCTGGTATCAGGGAAAAGAAAGGTCGCGATATAGTCACCGCAGACTTGTCTGCAATAGAAACCGCACCATGTCAGGCATTCGTTTTGTGTACCGCTGGCTCGCCCCAACAAGTGGACGCGGTGACCGACGCTATCGAAGAAGCAGCCCGCATACAGGCGGGGGAGAAACCCGCCGCGATATGCGGACGCGAGAATGCCGAATGGGTAGCGATGGACTACGGTACGGTGATGGTACACATCTTCTTGCCAGAACCGCGCGAATACTACGACCTCGAACATTTGTGGGACGATGCCACCATCACTCACCTACCTGAAGAATAGCCCTGCTTAGCAGATAGAGAAGAAGTATGACGAAGAAAAATAAGAACAAAACGCCGCTATTTTCCAAGCCAAACACCACGAACGGCAACTTAGGCAACAAAAAACCTAAGAAGACGAGTTTTAACCTTTCGTGGGTGTATATCGTCATTATTGGTATACTGGCCTATATGCTCTTCACGGGCGATAGCAGCTCGGGAGGTATAGACAAGGAGGTGAGCTTCACGGACTTTCAACGCTACGTGATGCGTGGCTACACCAACAAGGTGGTAGCCAACACCAGCGACAACACGGTATCGCTCATCATCAAGCCCGACAGCATTCGCACCGTGTTTGGAATGGGTACAGACCGCACGGGTAAGGAACCGACCATTACAACCAACTTTGCAAACACCGAGAGCATAGAAGCCTTGGTGAGTGCCGCCAATCAGAACGGCAAGAGCGTATCGCTGACCTACAAGAAAGGCAATGGTATGCTCTGGAACTTGCTGATGAGCATCCTACCTATCGTGGTCTTGGTATTCCTATGGGTCTTTGTGCTTCGTCGCATGGGTGGCGGCATGGGCAGCGGCATCATGGGTGTAGGCAAGAGCCGTGCCAAGCTCTTTGAGAAAGGCGAAAACAGCACAGGCATCACTTTCAAAGACGTTGCGGGTCAAGAAAGTGCCAAACAGGAGGTGCAAGAAATCGTAGAGTTTCTCAAAAATCCTCAGAAATACACCAATCTTGGCGGTAAAATACCCAAAGGCGCTCTCTTAGTAGGCCCTCCTGGAACGGGTAAGACATTGCTGGCCAAAGCTGTAGCAGGCGAGGCCGATGTACCATTCTTCTCCTTAGCGGGTTCGGACTTTGTTGAAATGTTTGTGGGTGTAGGAGCGAGTCGTGTGCGCGACCTCTTCCGACAGGCAAAAGAGAAAGCACCCAGCATCATCTTCATAGACGAGATAGACGCCATCGGACGAGCACGCGGCGGGCGTGTAGCCACAGGTGCCAACGATGAGCGCGAGAGCACGCTCAACCAGTTGCTCACCGAGATGGATGGTTTCGACACCAACAGCGGTGTCATCATCATGGCAGCGACAAACCGCGTGGAAATCCTTGACAAAGCCTTGCTGCGTGCAGGTCGCTTCGACCGACAAATACACGTAGACCTACCCGACATGAAGGAGCGACGCGCCATCTTTGAGGTGCATCTCAAGCCCATCAAGCTCGGCGGTGATATAGACATCGACTTCTTGGCACGACAAACCCCAGGATTTAGCGGAGCAGACATCGCAAACGTATGTAACGAGGCAGCTCTGATTGCCGCACGCTACGACCACGGTGCAGTCCTCAAGCAAGACTTCCTGGATGCCGTAGACAGGATTATCGGTGGACTGGAGAAGAAGAGCAAAGTGATGACAGCGGAGGAAAAACATGCCATCGCGCTGCACGAAGCGGGTCATGCCTCCGTGTCGTGGCTCACTCGCTACGGCAATCCACTGGTCAAAGTGACGATTGTGCCACGCGGACAAGCCCTCGGCGCAGCTTGGTATCTGCCCGAAGAACGCTCCATCACACTGCGCGAACAAATGCTTGACGAACTCTGCTCATTGTTGGCAGGGCGCGCCGCTGAGGAACTCTTCACGGGACACATCAGTACGGGGGCGCTCAACGACATCGAGCGCGCCACGAAGATGGCTTTCAGCATGGTGGCCTACTACGGCATGAGCGAAAAGCTCCCTAACCTGTGCTACTACACCAATGACGAATATGCTTTCACCAAGCCCTACGGTGAGGAGACGGCTGCTTTGATCGACAACGAGGTGAAACGCCTCGTGAACGAACAATACGAGCGCGCCAAGCAAATTCTTCGTGACAACCAAACTGGACACAACACGCTCGCTGCCCTGTTGGAGGAGCGCGAAGTGGTGTTTACCGAAGATGTGGAAAGGATATTTGGCAAGCGTCCGTGGATAAGCAGAGCAGACGAACTCATGAAAGAGGACGAGGCTGACGAGAAGAAAGACAGCGACACGTCTGAGTCCGAGCAGCCTGCGCCCACACAGCCCACATCGGGTGACGAAGCTACGCCACAACCCTAAGTACTCCCTACATCATCCATCACCGACAAGTCCATTCAGCACGGCTGTCAGTAGGAGAAGAGACGTATAAAGACAGCATGAATAGGTAGGACAACGCGGCTACGTGCCACTCTCGTCGCACAAGCCCCACCACATAATATATTCAGATAAGCGATGAATACATTCTTAGTGCGCACCCTCTCGGGCATCGTCTTTGCAGCCATATTGATAGGCGGTATCGTTGGTGGTCCTATCACCTACACGCTACTGTTTGCTGCCATAACCGCTGCCATGTTGTGGGAGTTTGCCGTCAACGTAAACACGCATCTTGACGCCAGCGTCAACAAGCTCATCAACACCATGGCTGGAGTCTTCCTCTTTGTGGCCATTGCTGGGTTCTGCGCCGACATGGTGCCGCCAAGAGCCTTTATACCCTATCTCATATCCATCATCTACCTACTGATTAGCGAGCTATATCTTCGTGCCTCAAACCCACTAAAGAACTGGTCGCTGGCCTTCGCCTCGCAACTCTATATCGCACTACCTTTGAGTACGCTGAACGTTTTGGCATTCAGCTTTGACCGACAAGCAGGACAAACGTACTACAACTGGGTATTGCCGCTGAGCGTCTTCTTCTTTCTATGGCTGAACGACACAGGGGCTTACTGTGTAGGCAGTCTGCTCAGCAAGCGTTTCCCCGCCAAATTGTTCCCGCGCATATCTCCCAAGAAATCATGGATAGGCAGCATCGGAGGTGGCCTATTTGTCTTGTTGCTGGCCATACTGCTCTGGCACTTATTCCCCACAGCTATGCCCATTCATCGCCACGGATGGTTGGCGGGACTTTCGCCCGCAGCACAAAGTCTGGTAGAGTGGATAGGCTTAGGCATAGTCGTATGTGTATTTGGCACGTGGGGCGACTTAGTCGAGAGCCTCTTCAAGCGTCAGTTAGGTATCAAAGATAGCGGCAACATGATGCCAGGACACGGCGGTATACTTGACCGTTTCGACTCCTCGCTGCTCGCCATACCTGCTGCCGTACTGTATTTATATACCCTCAACTTCTAAAAAACGACACAAACGTGCTTACACTTGACATTATCTATAAGGCACGCACGGTACTCAGCCGTGTCATTCGTCCTACAACGCTCATTCGCACCGAAAAACTATTGCCCGAAGCTACGCTCTTCTTGAAACCAGAGAACTTGCAAGTCACAGGCTCATTCAAGGTGAGAGGCGCAGGGTTCAAAATCTCACAGCTCAGCGAAGAGGAACGCGCACGCGGCGTACTGGCCTGTTCGGCGGGCAACCACGCTCAAGGCGTAGCACTCGCAGCACGAAGGCTGGGCATCAAGGCTCTGATTTGCATGCCTGCGGGCGCGCCCATATCTAAGGTGCAAGCCACGCGCGAGTTGGGCGCTGAAGTCGAGTTAGTGCCTGGCATATACGACGATGCCTACGAGAGAGCCTTGGAATTGGAAAAAGAGACGGGCATGACGTTCATTCATCCCTTCGACGACGAACTGGTGATAGCTGGCCAAGGCACTATCGGCATGGAAATCCTCGATGAGCAGCCCGAGCTTGACATTGTCTTTGTCCCCATTGGCGGTGGCGGACTGGCAGCAGGCACGGCGTATGCCTTGAAGACCCTCAAGCCCAGCATCAAAGTGGTAGGCGTGCAGGCCGCAGGTGCAGCTGGTATGCAAGAGAGCGTAGAGCGCGGCAAGATTGTACAACTGCCCAACGTGCTGACCATTGCCGACGGCATAGCTGTCAAAGAGCCAGGACGACACACTTTTGAACTCTGCCAAAACTATTTAGACGACATCGTCACGGTGAGCGAGGACGAAATATGCGCTGCCATCTTAGCACTGATTGAGCACCACAAGCTGGCTTCCGAAGGAGCGGGAGCTGTCAGTGTCGCTGCTGCGATGTTCAACAAATATCCTACGGCAGGCAAAAAGGTCTGCTGCGTGGTGAGTGGAGGCAATATCGATGTCACCATATTGAGCCGCGTCATCAACCGAGGTCTGATGAAAAGCGGGCGCACCGTGGAGATGCTCATCGAGCTTCCCGATCGTCCCGGTTCACTGTTGGGCTTATCGAAAGTCATCGTACGCTATGGCGCTAACATCATCTCGCTTCACCACGAACGCAACGGGGAGAGTCCTGATGTCAATTCTTGCAACCTCCGCATGGTACTTGAGACGCGCAACAAGCAACACATCGAAGATATACAAAAAGGCATTACAGAAGTGGGATATACTATTCTCGACACGCGAGCTGCAAACTAACCCAGACACACATGGAATCTACACGACAACACCGCATAGAACGTCTCATACAGAAAGAGCTGAGCGAAATCTTCAGACTGCAAACGGCACAGACCAAGGGTGTCCTTGTCAGCGTCAGCAAAGTTTATATCAGTCCAGACCTGAGCGTGAGCCGCGCCTATCTTTCCATCTTCCCTTCCGAACGGGGCGAAGAGATTTTAGGAAACATCAACGCGAATGTACGGAGCGTGCGCTACGAACTCGGACGCAGATGTGGCAAGCAGCTACGTATCATTCCCGAGCTGCGCTTCTTCATCGACGACTCCTTAGACTACATCGACCATATTGACGAACTACTCAGCAAGGGCTAAGTAGGCGTTGCGGCGCACCCTATATTCTTACAGGCGACACGCGCTGCGCTACCTTCGCTGTCGCACTCCGAAAGCCGACTGTCCTAAGCCTACGATACTCGCATGTATGTATGAATGTAGGCCTTGTTTATGCTCATCCACCCATCTACTCACTTCCTCTAAGCTTTGTCACTTCCTTTCTTCATCGCTCGACGCTACCTGTTTTCACCGCGCAAGATAGGCTTTATCCATCTGATTTCAGCCATCTCAGCCGCTGGTGTGGCCGTGTCGTGCTTAGCCTTGGTAGTGACACTGAGTGTGTTCAATGGTTTTCGCGACCTCATAGGCGGTCTGTTCACTGCGATGGACCCCGAACTGGTGGTGATACCTACTGGCGAAAAGTTTGTCTCGATGGACGACCCCACACTGAACGCTATAGCCAAGCACCCTTCCGTAGCCAGTGCCACACCCTGCTTGAGCAGTGAAGCCCTTATTCTGCCCAAGGGACGCCCGCTCGTTTTTACGCTAAAAGGTGTGGGCGACAACTATGCCAAAACAGTGGGCATTGACACCATCCTCATCGGCGAGCAAGCCGACACCCTCACGCTCACCCGCGCGGGCATCAATTACGGTACGCCAGGCATAGGACTGGCCTCAGCGATGGGCAGCATAGACTATGGTACACCATATATATATGCACCACGTGGAGGAGAGCGCATCAACATGGCAAACCCTGCAGAGAGTTTCACCTTCGACAAAATCTGTGCATCGGGGAGTGCTTTTCAGGTGAAGCAACGCAAATACGACGAGAACATCATGATTGTGCCTTTGAAGTTTGCGCAAGACCTCTATGAGAAATACGACAAAATCACCTCATTGGAGCTACGCATACAACCAGGCAAACTACAAGAGGCGCAAGCGCAGCTCCGCGAGATTGCGGCGGAGCGTTTCCAAATCCTCAATCGCACAGAGCAGCAAGAAGAAACGTTCCGCATCATGAATATTGAGAAGTTCGTGGCCTACGCTTTCCTGGCGTTCATTGTTTTGATAGCCACGCTCAATATCATCGGGGCGGTATCCATGCTGATTATCGACAAACGGGCTGACAGTGCTACGCTTCACAGTTTGGGAGCAGACCACACGCAGATTCGTCGCATCTTCTTCTACGAGGGTATGCTCATCTGCTTGGTCGGCGCTATTACGGGTACTGCACTGGGTGCGCTGCTCTGTGTGCTTCAACAACAATTTGGCCTTATCAAATTGGGCAGCGAACAAGGTGCTTTTATTATTGATGCCTACCCAGTGAGCGTGCAGATTAGCGACCTGCTTCTTGTACTCACCACGGCCATCATCACAGGAACGCTGAGCGTATGGTATCCTATACGCTATCTCACGCGCAGCAAGCAGTAGCGTAAGCTGTTTGGTACAAAACGACTTGTTTTCTTTCAAACAAACTGCTATTTTTGACAACAGAATGCCTTTTTACTTACTAAATGTAAGCAAAACCCGTTTTTTAGGCTTCAAA